>JARUKZ010000001.1 GCA_029688955.1 Chitinispirillales bacterium ANBcel5
TAAATTAAAATGAAGCTACTGCAGAGGTGATTAGTCTCATTTCAATTTAAAATGGAGCTACTCAGTAGGTGATCAGTCTCATTTCAATTTGAAATGGAGCTACTCAGTAGGTGATCAGTCTCATTTCAATTTAAAATGGAGCTACTCAGTAGGTGATCAGTCTCATTTCAATTTAAAATGGAGCTACTCAGTAGGTGATTAGTCTCATTTCAATTTAAAATGAAGCTACTCAGTAGGTGATTAGTCTCATTTCAATTTAAAATGAAGCTACTCAGTAGGTGATTAGTCTCATTTCAATTTAAAATGGAGCTACTCAGTAGGTGATCAGTCTCATTTCAATTTAAAATGAAGCTAATGCAGAGGTGATCAGTCTCATTTCAATTTAAAATGAAGCTATTCAACTAAACTGATAGATAGAGTGGAACGGATAGTAAACGGTTTTAGAGAATGATATAAACGCAGAGGGCGGGTAGAACGCAGAGAGGAAAAAAGGAAAGGCGATCGTTCCCATCCTGAAGAGTAACTCCGGTAAAAACCAAATGCCGTGTTCACCAATAATGCACGGGTAAAACGCGCCAGGGGGGACGGAAGGTGGCACTTTCTTAAGTGCCAGTGCCCTCCAAAAGCGGAGTCCTCGTAGCGCTATAACCGAGGCACCGAGGAGGTACGACGAGCCTGGAGGACAACCGGTGCCGTCCGCGGCAGGCGCCCGAGATACTCTAGTTCTTATCTTTACTCATCATAATGGCTTGGTGGCACTTTCTTAAGTGCCAGTGCCCTCCAAAAGCGGAGTCCTCGTAGCGCTACAACCGAGGCACCGAGGAGGTACGACGAGCCTGGAGGACATTGTGCCCGAATGGGTAGAACCGGTGCCGTCCGCGGCAGGCGCCCGAGGTACTCTAGTCCTTATCTTTACTCATTCGCAAGCTTAAAGGCCTTTTTCGGGACAGTACTTCAGATGCCCTGTTTTTACCCCCCAATATTTTTGCAATATCAGACTGCTTGAAATTTAGCTGGTCCATGCGAAATTTGATAGCTTATATGGGATTCTGGAGGGGAAACCTGGGTATGTTTTTCCTCATAATCTTCTACAAGAATAGAAAGTACCTCTAATTTATCGTATTCAGGTGTCCCACGTTTGGCATCAATGATCTGATCAATTCTTTTGAGTGCTTCATGGAGATCTTTTTTTTGTTCTGATTGGTTTTATCATTTTCTTAACCCTCGCAAGCATTGATTGTTGCCTGATTTTTTATACTGAAATGGTTTCAAAAACAACTCATTCAGGTAGAGGTTGTAAATTGTAACTAAACTGTGCTGGCATCCATAAACCGGGCTTCAAGGAATTTGGTTGCACGGGGTATCTGCTGTTAGCTCTCTCCCAAACTTAAAAGCTCACCGCTCAATCTTCATCATGCAACGCTTCAAAAACAGCCTTTGGGTTTTTATCTGCAACCTTAAGTAAAGCTTTAGCAGGACCATCAGGTTCTCTTCTCCCCTGCTCCCAATTTTGAAGAGTACTCTTGCTCACCCCTATCATCAAAGCGAATTCACTCTGTGAAACATTTAACCTTTTTCTTATGGCTTTGATATTAGGTTTTTCATACTTGCAGACCCTGCTGGCTTTGCGATTTCCGGCTTTTATCTCACCAGCCTCTTTTACACTCTGCAGTAACTTGTTGAAATCCTGTTCTTTCATAATAACCACTCCGTCACAATTTGTTTCACTATCCTAAGCTGCGATGGGGTTAAATCTTCCTGTTGATTTTTCCTGTACGCAAAGAGCATATAAATCCTGTCTGGTTCATCAAAATAATAGATAACCCTCACTCCACCCCGCTTTCCTGTCCGGTTTAAATACCACCTGATTTTTCTTAACCCACCACTTCCTTTGATCACCGCCCCAGCCTCAGGTCGCAGAGCCAGTTCATCCTGAAGCCTTTTATAGGTATCATCTGAGACTAAAGATGTAATCGCTTTAGTGAAAACCGATGTCTCTATGAATATCATACCATAAATAATACGTCATTGGCGGATATGTATTCAATGAGAAAAACCTTTTTTTAAAGTTAGCCAGTGGGATTTCATAATATTTTTGGCTCCAATCCCAAAACGCGAAAAGGAACGCAATATACCAGCCCGGGGTAAGCCAGTCTGCCGGCGCAAAGTCGGGTTTACGGAACATCAAATTTTCCGACTCCCTTGAATAACCCATATCCCCTTTTCAGGAAATTTAATCGAATTTACCCGACGTTTGTGCCGGCAAACGGCGCTGCCACTATAATAACCTGGAGTAGAGCGAGTTAAGCAAAAGCTGTGTGAAGAATATGATATCGCAAAAATGGGTTGCAGTGCAAAGAAACAGTAAAGATAGTGGAATTAAAATCTTTATGAATTGATCTAACCTGGGATTGCTATCTTTAAACCATCTTTGAATAGAGGTGTCGAAGTGCTGTTGCCATGGTGGCTGAAATAGAAAACTGTATGAATAATGTTAAATGAATTGATTTGTTTCCCTAATCACATCTCCCCCTACCCACCGTCCCTCTCAAACAAATCCCCAAGATGTTGGCGGTGTTTGAAAAAATCACTTCACCCCAGTTTTTGTAGTTTGCGCCATCGCGGTAGAGGTATTCGAATTTAATGTTCATGATAGTAGTGCTCCTGATAGAGGGTCTAGCTATTAGGATTACTCCTGGGTGGTGGGGGATATGATAATTACATGAAATGTATGGTTGTCCGTAATCATAGTAACTATATTTAAATTAAAAGATCGAACGAGCAAGCCTCATTACAGTTATTTCTATGCCGCAAATGAGGTTATAATGAATTGCAAAACCGCAGGAACAGACTCTGCTATCGAAGGTGAGTAGGTTGTACCAGTTAATCTTGTGGATTTACTGTTTTGGGCAACTTCGGTTACCATTCGCTCAGGAGTATCTATTACAACTGTCGAATTTCCAATCGAGAATAAGGGTTGACTGTATTAGCAAACCCAAAGACTTGAGAGTTGCTAATCACAAACCAAGGCTGCAAGGCTGATTCAAAAGTAGTTAATCACAAAGCTGAAAAAGCAATTTTTATAAGCAAATAAACATAGTTATGCATATTGTTTAATTTTTTTGCGCTGGATAAACTTATCGTGTTGAAAGGAGCCCCATGGCCATCTCTCACTGGCAGGAATACGAATTCTACCTCGCCATGCACCTCTACTACCGTACCCCGTTTGGACGGCAGCACCAAAGCAACCCTGAAATAATTGAGTTAGCCAATGTTATAGGAAGAACTCCAGGTAGTGTCTCAATGAGACTCAATAATTTTTCAGCTTATGATCCTAAAGAAAAACTCCGCAATGTCAAAGGCCTTGAGGGCGGAGGTAAAGCCTGCAAATCATTCTGGGATAAATTCCATAGCAATTTAGAGGAAGAGTCTATTAAAGCTGAAGCACTTTGGGAACAATTCGTCGATCATGCCGAGGAAGGAGCAACGGTTCAACCGAATGCTGAAGTTGTTGAAAAAACATTTAAAGGTCTTACGGAATCGAATCAATATGTGAAAGTCCGTAAAGCGCAGAACTTTTTTCGCCGCGCCATCTTGTCACTCTACGGGAATAAGTGCTGCATAACAGGGCTACCAATGGAGAGTTTATTGATCGCCAGCCACATCCGACCATGGGCGATGCATCACGATGGAAGAGTAGACCCGGCAAACGGACTGTGCCTCTCGGCTATTCACGACGCGGCTTTTGACAGAGGGCTGATAACATTTGATGACAAGTACTTGCTTGTCCTATCGAAACAAATTGTTGAACACCTCTCCGTTGAGGTTCTAAACGACTGCTTCAAGAAATACGAGGGCAAACCGATTAGTCTTCCTGAAAAAAACTTACCCGATCAATCTGCATTGAAATGGCATCGTAATAACCTTTTCGAGAAAAAACAAAGTAGTCGAGCAGACATTTCGGCTTGTTAGACATAAGCTGCGTTCATTACCACTTCCTGCATACTTTCTCTGTTCCATTTTCTGTTCAAAACAACCACTCCACGTAGAGTTGCAGATCAGAACAACCGATGGCCGTAGCGGCTATTTCGATCTTAAGCCCTATCTCACGGCAGATGCCTTTTTGCCTCTGAAAGAGGTGTCAGAATTCATACAGGTTTCAAACCGTGGGTACTTTATTGAGTGGCCGTGTGGAGCAGATCTGTCTGCAGATACGCTGGAGGCGAAAATGACCGCAACACTTCAGCCGGGAAAAACTACTTTCAGGGTTAATGAGGGGCCGGAGGAGAGCTGAAGGTTTTTATGGCGGGAACTGCTTCTGCATCTCCTACCTGCGAACATTGTTACAATCATTCCTAACAACCATCCATGATGGCAACGGTTCACCGGTGGCTTCAGAGTAAAGCACCTCTGGAGCTATGTCTAATCCATCAGGCCACTTTAGTATGAATAGTTCAGGATCGACACTGAAATTTTTGAAATAATCAACATCCTTTAACCGAGAAAATATCTCGCCTCTATCAATGAATTTGGCGAAATCAACGATGCCGCTTTTCCCATTTTCAAAAGTCAGGTTGATCATGTAGTCTTTTACATAGTGTGCATCTTTTAGATCCGGTGTCATTATGATCTCTCAGTCTAAAGGTCTAATTGCAGGTGGTGTCTCTTCGCATATACGTGCTATGTATCTTATATCTTATTGGCTTTTTTTGAACTCAGCAGGAAAGTCGTCCCTTTAGGATGAGGAGAAATTCGCTTGCCCCCCACCAGGCGTTGAAACGCCTGGACCCGGGATCGGTCGATCCCTCCCCCGGCCTGAAGGGCCGGCTTTCTTTGCCTCTTCATAACCTAATCAAAAATGAAATTCACCAAAACTTACTAATGTGAACCGACACTTGCTGAACCGTATCCCCCACCACCCCCATCAAAAAACGATTGCAGCCATGTAGTCCTCATAAGTTACCTGAGCCCGCCGATATGGTCAGCGTGTGGATGTGTACCTATTACAATATGAAGAGTATCTACTCCCACAGAATCGATGTATCGTTGTACCCGTTGCCTGATATTCGCTCGGCGGCATCTATCAGCACATTTTTCTTCCTGAGCGAATGAGATTAACAACAATCTGGTGTTTAGCGAAGAGGAAAAAACAACCTAATACACCAACAATTATGGGAAGTTATAGTTGTCGTTGACCAACCATTTACACAAAAAAATATACACTCCCCACAAATAAAAATACACTCCCCTCCAAAACGCACTTCCGGCACTTAAAAACGCACTTCCGGCACACAAAAACGCACTTCCGGCACACAAAAACGCACTTCCGGCACACAAAAACGCACTTCCGGCACACAAAAACGCACTTCCGGCACACAAAAACGCACTTCCGGCACACAAAATCGCACTTCCGGCACACAAAATCGCACTTCTGGCACTTAAAAACGCACTTCCGGCACACAAAATCGCACTTCCGGCACTTAAAAACGCACTTCCGGCACTTAAAAACGCACTTCCGGCACTTAAAAACGCACTTCCGGCACTTAAAATCGCACTTCCGGCACACAAAATCGCACTTCCGGCACACAAAATCGCACTTCCGGCACACAAAATCGCACTTCTGGCACACAAAATCGCACTTCTGGCACACAAAATCGTACTTCTGGCACTGAAAATCGTACTTCCGGCACTGAAAACTGCTCTTCCGGCACTGAAAACTGCTCTTCTAGTACTCAAAACCAGTATGGCAAGAGAGGGTGTTTGTAATGAGGCTAAAAAGATGTCAAAATAAAGGCTGAAGCAAAGGTGTTGTAGTTCCTTTACAGAAATACCAGGAGCGGGATATAAGCATTGAAATGTAAGGTTTTGTGAGTAAGACGATCGCAGGAAAGCAAAAGATTGGTTTGAATAATACACACTCTTCTGCTTACAGCAGCTATCTGTAAGAGTTTTCCTTACTGCCTTAAGATGACGCTACTGCCCCGGGCTCCTTTCCCTTGCAGGCGCAGTCCATTTATAGCAACTCCTTGCAAGGCATGGATAATATTGCCATGATAGTCGTCCCTACAGGACGAGGAGAATTCTGCGCGGGCCCCAAACCAGGCGTTGAAACACCTGGCTTTAAATGGATTACCCTTACAGGGTATAGGAGCGGTATTTTTGTTTTAGAATGTATGGTTTGATCAAAGGGGAATAAAAATTGTGAACGGAAAACGGTTTTTTAGAGTGCAATCTTCTCTTGATGATAAATGTTACTGCAAGAGCTTCCCTTACTGTCTTAACTAAACGCCACTGCCCCGTGCTCCCTGCCCTGTAGGGGCAGTCCATTTATAGCCATGCCTTTTAAGGCATGGACCGTCGGGGTCGGCTGACCCCTCTTCCGGCCTGAAAGGTCCGGTTTTCTTTGCCTTTCTAAACAATATTTCCCAAGAATCTAATTCCACAGATGTCGTTCATCATACTCAATATCATGCAACTGCAACAGCTCGATATATTCATCCTTAAATGATTTAAGCCTATGATGCTTTTCCTGGTTTTTGATGTACTGTATTATGCATTTCAGCTTTGACTTACTGATTGAGAATGCCCCGTATCCTGCTTGCCACATAAAGGTGTTTTCGCTTTTGTTTTGTTCATTGATCCATCGTGAAGAATTACCTTTAATCACGTGAAGAAGAGCGCTGACTTTGTGCTTTGGAAGAAGTTTAGCTGCGACATGGATATGATCATTTGTACCATTGATTGCGAAAACCTTCCCGCCTTCTCTGGTGATAGTACTATAGATGTAATGGTATAAATCTTCCCGGAAGTCGGTGATTACGGGACAACGATATTTTGTAGACCACACCATATGATAAAGCAGATTTGATAATGATTGGGGCATAATAGAATTACCTCCGGTTTTGATATGAGCGGAATTGCATCATGGTAAACTGGAAGCGTAAAAAGGTAAAATAATTACCGCGGTTTGGGAGGTGACAAATATTTAGGACAGTCGTCCTAGGACGAGGAGAATTCCGCGCGGGCCCCAAACCAGGCGTTGAAACGCCTGGCTTTAAATGGATTACCCTTACAGGGTATAGGAGCGGTAGGTCTGTTTTTGAATGTACGGTTTGATTAAAGGGGATAGAATAATAATTGTGAACGGAAACGGTTTTTCAGAGTGCAATCTTCTCTTGATAAAAAAAGTTACTGCAAGAGCTTCCCCTTACTGCCTTAACCTAACGCCACTGCCCCGGATTCCCTGCCCTGTAGGGGCAGTCCATTTATAACCATATCTTTTAGGCATGGATGGATGATTAGCAGGGGATAGAATAAAAAATGTGAACGGAAACGGTTTTTATAGTGCAATCATCTCTTGATAATAAAAGACACTGCAAGAGCTTCCCTTACTGCCTTAACCTAACGCCACTGCCCCGGATTCCCTGCCCTGTAGGGGCAGTCCATTTATAGCCATGCCTTTTAAGGCATGGACGATGAGATTGCCGTTCAATGGTCTGTATTTTGCTCTTTTCTATGAATATAGAATTAAGAACACTAAGTGATTAATGAAATGAATCTTATCAAAATCGCACGTTTAATTGGAAAAAGTATGGTAAAAGCAAAATTAAAAAGACGATATATAGAAGTAATAGCGGTTTCACTGTGTTTTGTTGCGACACTGTTTGCGTTCACTCCTTACAGTATCTATTTCAATAATGCTCAGGAGTTTACCATCCCTTCGGCAGCAGTGTACTCAATGTTATTATTTCCGGCAATTGCGCTTTGGGTGGTGCTTCAGTTTTTTCTTTTTCTGATCCCTGAACGCCTCTATAATTATGCACTGTCACTTCTGTCTGCCTCTACCGTCCTTTTCTGGTTACAGGGCAATGTGCTTCAATGGGATTATGGTGTTTTGGACGGACGGCAAATTGCATGGAGCGAAATGAGACTTCAGGGAATGCTTGACCTTATCCTGTGGGCAGGAATTATTACCTTTGCGATAGTTAAGAGGCGCTGGGTAAAAAGAGCGGCTACTGCACTGGCAGGGGTGCTTCTGGCTACGCAACTTGTGTCATTCGCAATGATTTCATCGGGGCCGGTAGAGCCGGTAAGTGCTCACTCTTTCAGTATCGATAACAGCCAACAGTTTGCGTTTTCAGAAGATAAAAATGTGATACTTCTCATTCTCGACGCGTTTCAGGCTGATATAATGCAGGAAATTATAGCTACAGAAGAACACTATTCTGCAATGCTCGATGGGTTCACTTTTTATCGCAACGCCGCATCGGCGTACTCTAAAACCTACCCCACCATGCCTCTTTTTTTAACAGGACAGTGGTATGAGAATCATATGCCCATTCAACGTTTCTTAAACAGAACCTTTTCCCGCTATTCTATAAATTCAGAAATGTTAAATGAGGGCTGGCAGGTTGATTTATTCCCCTGGGTACCCCGAACAATCTACTTCTCCCGGGCAATGGCTTCCAATATGAGACCCAAAATCGGTTTGCACGAACAGATGGTTCAAATAGGTAAAATACTGGATCTGACCTTTTTCAGGGCAACGCCTCACTTTATGAAATCGTACTGGTTAAATGATTACCAGTGGCGCCTTTCGGGGATGTTTAAGCAGTTTGGGTTCTTTGTTTCCGACAAACAAATAGATGAGGAGTTTAGCCACGAACCACATCCCCATATGGCTATCGAATTTACAGAAATGTTAACGCAAACATCACGTGTACCGTTTAATACCCCTGTATTTAAAATGTATCATCTCAATGTTCCTCATGAGCCGTTTTTCCTTACCGAGGATCTGAGAATGGAACGGTTACCTTCTGGCCGGGAAGGTTTTCTGCGCCACTCTGTAGCAGCAATGGAGATTGTTAAAAGGCTTCTGGATACACTAAAAGAGCTTGAAATCTATGACGAAAGTATGATACTGATTGTATCCGATCATGGTGGGGGGGAGTATAATGCAGGTGTAGTATTTGACTATTTACCAGCTGAAATCGGCACACCCGATACTTTGGGTAAATTTATAGATCCCGCTCACCATCAGTCGGCACTGCCGTTGGTGCTTATAAAGCCCTTTTCTTCACGTGGGGATCTAAAAATATCAGATGCTCCGGTTTCTTTGGGGGACATTGCAAAAACCATCGCCGAGGAGTCGGGGATAGAATCCGGGGGGTTGGGTGGAGAGAATATCCTTCATTTAAAAGAGGGTCAGGATCGTGAAAGGCGTTACCTGTATTATGAGTTTAGCTCCTGGAAAAGGGATTATCTCCCTTCGATGAAAGAGTATACGGTGCGGGGGCACAGCTGGCTGCCTCAAAACTGGGAAGCTACAGGGGCAGTGTTTGAACCCAGGTTAGAGTACACCCGCCCTGCGGATACCTTGTTGCCGTATAAAACTGGTCAGGTAATGAGTTTTACCGATCCCTCCTATATGCGTAGTTCATTGGTGCGTGGGTGGAGTAATCCGGAGTCTCATGGTACCTGGAGTAATGGAAGTAGTGCGGAGATAACAATAAGGATGGAAGAGCGGTCAAGGGCTCCTGAAAGCATTGCGATGTACGGTTTTGGGTTTTTGGCTTCCGGGCAGTTAAACTCTCAGCGGGTAATACTCACTTTAAACGGCGAAGAGATCGGGCAGTGGGATGTTTCTCAGCCCCGGTGGTACAGAGCTGAGATACCTTCTCACCTTATATATGGAACCGAATTGCTTGAGTTTAGATTAGAGTTCCCCGATGCAGCATCACCGGCAGATTTTGGTTTAAACCTCGATACCAGAAAACTTGGCTTTGCGCTGATTCATATGCTCATAGATTAGGTTTTCAGTAACCTTAGCAGGTGACTTAATTCACTCTTTATCTCCTCTAACGGGGCTTTGGCATCATGACCGGTTGCCCCCTCCAGGTTTGCTTCTGCTTTATCCCGGGAGTGTGGGTGAGTTAAAGAGAGCTGCTTTTTTGCACCCTCGATAGTGAATTTATCTTCATACAGTAAGCGTTTAATGTATTTGACTGTTTCGATATCCTTTTCTTTATACGCTCTGTTTCCTGCTCTGTTTTTTTTGGGGTTGAGTTGACCAAACTCATGTTCCCAGTAGCGCAAAACATGAGGTTCAAGTCCGGTTAGGCGACTTACATCGCTTATTGAGTAGTAGATTTTCTTCTGTGGCAGAAGGCTCATCTGTTCACAAGTTAAATCACTATCCATAACGCTCTCTTTTTTTGTGTGTGTTGGGGTTTACTTACACCTGTTTTACCACCATTCCGGTTTGGCTTCTCTATGCATCAAATCTTTAACGGCTTCTTTAACCGGTTTATCTTCGAAAAGGACCTTATAGATTTGTGTGGTAATAGGCATTTCGATTTTAAGTTTTGAAGCGAGCTGATAAACAGATCGGGTCGTTTCAACACCTTCGGCGATCATGGTCATATGCTCTTTAGCTTCATCAAGGGTGTATCCCTTAGCGATGAGTTCTCCCATCTGTCTGTTTCTGCTGTGCTTGCTTATACAGGTAGTGATCAGGTCTCCTATACCGGCCAGTCCGCTGAAAGTAGAGTCCTGCGCACCCATTTTTCTGCCAAGGCGCATCATTTCCACTATCCCTCTGGTCATTATCGCCCCTTTGGTATTATCGCCAAAACCCATACCGTCGCTTATCCCCGCGGCAAGGGCGATAACATTTTTGACACTTGCAGCAAGCTCCACCCCCTTCATATCGGAGTTGGTGTAGATGCGAAAGGTTTCGGTTGAGAACTGCTCCTGTATCTCTTCAGCAAGAGGGATATTTTCTGAAGCTGCAACCACGGTGGTGGGGATATTCCTTGATACCTCTTCAGCATGGCTGGGACCGGAGAGTACCACTATTTTTTCACCTGTCACCCCGGGGATCTCCTCTAAGAGCACATCGGTCATAAGAGCCAGTGTGTTACGTTCTATTCCCTTGGAGGCTATAACCCAGCCCCTGATCTTTTTCAGAGACTCTTCACTGACCTTTGAAACAGCACTTTTTAAGGTGGCGCGCATGGTCTGAGAAGGTACAACACACAGTACAACATCTGCCATCTCTATGGTAGTATCAATAGTATTTACAATTTCGATCTCCTGGGGGATTTTGACTCCCGGTAACTTCGAGGGAAGTTCTCTGTTTTGCTGCAGGAAACGTGCATCCTTTTCATTATACTCCCACATACAGATTTTGTGTGAACGCTTCTGCAACATTACCGCCAGAGCAATACCCCAGCTTCCTGCACCAAGTATACCGATGTTCAATTCTTATTCCTCCTGTTTATTTCTCTTTAGCTGCTTCAATTTTTTCGTGATGTTGTTTTGAACGAATAGGCCTGAACTCAAGGGCTACGGGACAACCTGCAAAATCATACTTTTCCTGAATTCTTTTTATTAAAAAACGCTCATAGGATGGTGAGACATGATCGGGGTTGGTAGCATAGAACCGAAAAACCGGGCTTGGGGCATTAACCTGCTTTGCGCCAAGGATGCGAACGGGTTTTGCGGGGTCTAACGGGTGTGGATGAGCTCTCATCCATTCAAACACGGTGTTTTCAAATTCACCTTTCCCAACCTTCTTAACCATTCTTTCCTTTACACTAAGTGCTCTGTCTAATATCTGAGTTATCCGTTTTCCACTCAGAGCACTGACTGAAATCATGGGTACGAAACGAAGTTCTTTAAACTGGTTACGTACTTCAGCAGCAAGGTGGTCAAAGGTTTTGTGGTCTTTTTCGTAGACATCCCATTTGTTCCAGACCAGTAAAAGCCCTTTTCGCTTTTCCTGCACTTTTCTGAGAATACGCATATCCTGAACCCCGATCCCGGTTGTGACATCAACGATCAGTACACATATATCACAGCGTTTAATGCTGTCGAGGGCTCTGAGGTTGGAGTAGTATTCGATGTCTTTTTTTACATGGGATTTTTTCCTCAAACCGGCGGTATCTATAAGGACGACAGTTTTATCTTTGTACTGCATTTGCGAGTCAACGGCATCTCTTGTAGTACCGGGGATAGAGTCCACAATCATACGGTTTTCTTTAAGCAGTTTGTTAACGGTTGAAGATTTCCCTGCGTTGGGGCGTCCCACGATGGTTAATTTAAGCTCTGTATCGTGAAAATCATCTGCTTCTTCACTGCTCACTTTTAGCATATCTGCCGCTTTATCCAGCATATCTGCAACTCCATTTCCGTGCAAAGCGGATATAGCCATGGGGGTTCCCAGTCCAAGAGAGCGAAAAGAGTCCAGTTCGTAGGTAATATTTAAAGACTCAGCTTTATTAACGGCCAGTATGGTTTTCTCTGCGCTGGTTCTTCTTAACTGCTTGGCGACAAGAAGGTCCAGATCAGTTATCCCTGTGCCGGCTTCAACCAGAAAAATCACTACACTTGATTCCTTTAGGGCTATATCGACCTGATCATGTATGGCTTCAGGAAGTGACTCGTGAAGATTAGGTATGAGTCCTCCGGTATCAACGAGAGTAAATTCCTTATCATTCCAGGAGGCATTATAATAGTTACGGTCTCTGGTAACTCCCGGAAAATCATCGACTACTGCAATCCTTCTGCCGATAATTCGATTAAAAAGGCTGGATTTGCCTACATTTGGCCGTCCTACAATGGAAACTATTTGCTTTGTGGCCAAAATGACCTCCTGTGTGTCATTGTAAGTTAACTTTTTTTTAGTTCATTGTCAATGTTAGGGTACGATATAAGCCTAAAGAAATTGTTGTCAGGGCTTATCGGCCATTCTTGAGTTTTGAAAATAATTCCTAATTTCAGGAAAGAAGATAAGTTTTGCCTCTGTTCAAACCTTTTTTAAGTTCATTTTGTACTTGGCATAATCTTTGTACAATGCTTGGTGTTATGAAAATCGGAATACCACAAGCATTGGGATTTTACTACTATGGCCAGCTCTGGAAAGAGTTCCTTACGCAGCTGGGTTGTACAGTTATTGAGAGCCAACCGAGTAACCGAGAGGTTCTTCAAAGCGGAACCGCACTGACTCCAAGTGAGGCATGTCTTCCACTAAAGTGTTTCGTTGGGCATGTACAGAAGCTAATTACTAAGGTCGACGCACTCTTTATACCCAGAATGGTGTGTATGAAAAAAGAGCCTGTGGTGGGTCTGGGGTGTCCTAAATATATAGGATTGCCGGATATGGTTAAAGCACTATTTCCTCAGGCTAAAGTAGTTACTCCCTATTTAGATCTGAGAAAAGCTAAAGAGCAAAACGCTTTTGCGCAGTCGGTTAGAGGTCTTGGATTCACCAGAAAACAGGCACTTAGGGCCTTTAATGCTGCTAAAGATACTATCTCCTCTAAACAGGCAGAGTCTAAAGGTTTCACCTTTGGGTCCGACAATCATCTTACCATAGCGGTAATTGGCCACTCCTATCTGGTGCATGATAAGTTCCTGAGCTTAGATATCATTAAACGGCTATCAGCGATGAGCTGCAGGGTCGTTGATTATACCTCCTTTGGCAGTTCAGGCATGAGCCGCTCAAACAGAGAGCCCCTGTCCTGGTTTTTTGAAGAGGATATACTTTGTTCTGCCGAAAAGCTGATAGCAAGTTCACACATCGATGGCATAGTGTACATGCTAAGCTTTGGATGTGGTGCAGGATCAATCACTTCTGAAATCCTTGAGCTTGAACTGAGAAAAGATGAATCGATGCCTCTTTTAAAACTAGTGATTGATGAGCATACTGGTGAAGCCGGTATAGTAACAAGACTGGAATCGTATATAGACATGTTAACTTTAAGAAAAGAGAGAAGATGAAAGCTGGATTTCAGCATATGGGGAGTATCCATATCCCGCTCAGGGCCTTACTTGAGGGGATAGGTGTTGATGTCAGGCTGGGGCCGGTACCAAATCGTAAAACACTGGAACTGGGAGCCAGGCACTCACCCGAGATGGTGTGTTTGCCATTTAAGGTAACACTGGGAAATATGATAGAATGCCTTGAAAATGGAGCCGATACGCTTCTTTTTATTGGTTCGGGAGACTGGTCCTGCCGCTTTGGCTACTATGGCAGGGTTCAGTGCTCTATTCTAGAAAAATTGGGCTATGATTTCAGGCCACTGTTTATTAACAGAGCTGATTTGGGCAGCATAAAAACCGAAATATTGAGGTTAAACGACGGAAATTATTCAAAATTGGTGCCCAGGGCTTTTAAATCTTTCGTAACTGCAGTGTATAAGTCCAGGATTACAGAACGAATCCAGTGGTGGGCAAGGAAGATGCGGCCTGTGGAGAGGCATGATGGCGATAGTGATCGGGCCGAACAGCTATTGATGAAAGAGGTTTGTGCTGCAAATACCCTTTCATCACTGTTTGGTATGCTTAAAAGGGTAAATCGTGAGTTTTCTTCTATTAAGACTGATAACCAGACCAATCCACTGAGGGTTTTAATTGTGGGAGAGTCGTACTGTGTGGTTGAGCCTTTGGTGAATTTCAACATAATTGAATACCTGGGACACTCGGGTGTGCATGTTGAACCCTTTTTGACTTCACATAAATGGCTTCTGGGCCACGCACTGCGAATAGACACCTCTAAACAGCTTAAAAAGAAAAAAGCGATAAAGCTTGCAAAGCCCTTGTGGGCAGAAGGGACCGGGGGAGAGGATCAGGTGAGTATAGGCCATGCAATAAATGCCCGGAAAATGGGCTTTGATGGAATTATTCATCTGATGCCGTTTGGGTGTATGCCGGAAACTGCAGCTCTTCCTGTGTTTGAAAGTATCTCTAAGGATAAAGAGATACCGCTTTTAAATATCTCGCTTGATGAACACAGTGCTCAGGCTGGAGTGTGTACCAGGCTGGAAGCATTCATTGATATGCTTCAACAACAACGTCAGTTTAGAAATAGGACTGGGGAAGGAAAGAAGAATCGTGCGGTACTATCTGGGAGTTGATGTAGGTTCAATTTCGGCAAAAGCTGTTGTCATAGATACAGATAGCACAGTGGTGGCATACTGTTATAAAAGAACTCAGGGTAACCCGGTAACGGCCATAAAAGAGGTTTTAAGCGATGTTCAAAGCAAGATACCCGGGGAGGCTACGATTCATGCCTGTGGTACGACCGGTTCTGCAAGGATGTTGGCGGGTGCCATGGTAGGGGCAGATGTGGTGAAAAATGAGATTCTGGCGCACGCGGTTGCGGTGGGGCATCTTCATCCAGAAGCGAAAAGTGTGATCGAAATAGGTGGTCAGGACTCAAAACTTATTTTGCTGCAAAACTCCGTACCGGTTGATTTTGCGATGAACACGGTATGTGCTGCCGGTACGGGTTCCTTTCTCGATCACCAGGCGATACGGCTTGGGGTTCCAATAGAGCAGTTTGGTGATTTGGCTCTGAAATCCAAAAATTCCATCCATATAGCTTCACGCTGTACTGTATTTGCCGAAAGTGATATGATCCACAAAACGCAACTGGGAGTGGAGCGAAACGATATCATTGGTGGGCTGTGTAATGCAATAGCCAGAAATTATCTAAACACCGTTGCGAAGGGCAAAAATTTAAACCCCAAGGTGTTGTTTCAGGGCGGTGTTGCCGCAAATACAGGTGTTAAAAAAGCCTTTGAAAGGGCACTGGGGGTGGAACTTATCGTACCGGAGCACTTTCTGGTGATGGGGGCATTGGGAGCAGCACTTTTGGCTTCCCGCAGCAAAAAGCAGCAGTCATTTATAGGTTTCTCAAACTGTATCGATCAGAAGTTTGAATCCAGGGGGTTTGAATGTGAAGATTGTCCCAATCTGTGTGAAATAGTTGAGGCATGCAGGGAGGAAAAAGTGGTCGCAAGGTATGGCAGTCGCTGTGGCAAATGGGGTTGATAGTTACTCCAGCCCATTTTGGGGTCAATTTCCTTTATATCTTTAACATTGCAATTTGTTTTAATCCTCATTGAAAAATCTTTATAAAGATTTTACCTCCATTTATATTTTATTCCTTTGCAATGCTTACCTTTATGGGTATCTGAGTGGAGCAAAGCTATAGTATTCTATTATATTTAGGCTAAGGCTTTTTTGTGGAGAATCAAAAGATTGCTAAACTAATTGAGAATAATCTTTTCTCAGGAACGAAATAAGCTCTGAATAATCAAAAGGCATTGCACAAAGCTGATAGAAATATGTATCTTCCTTTATTGCTCTAAACGGGGATTATATACTGCAGGTTGAGCCTGTCCGGAAATCTTACATGGCAGATCAAAAACGATATAAAATATTACTGGTTGATGATGAGCCTGGAATCCGCAAAATTTTGCGTCTTTTTCTGGAGTTGGAAGGGTATGATGTTTTTGAAGCAGTAACTGCTAATCAGGCTCTTACAATGATTACCAAGGAAAAGCCTGATTTGGTTATTTTGGATGTTATTCTTTGCGGGCAAACAGGTTTTGATGCTTGTGAGGCGATTAAGAGGGATCCAAACTCAAAAGATACCATAGTATTTTTATTTACTGCCCTTAATCAGGAGCATGATTTCCGTGAAGGGCAACGGGTCGGATGCGATCTTTACCTTACAAAACCGCAGAACCCAAAGGATATAGTAGAGAAGGTCAGTGATTTTTTGGCGTCAAAGACCGAGCAGGTGTAGAATCCTGAAAAGAATTAACAGTTAAATATATTTAGCCAAATTCGATAAGTATCCACAGTGATATATCAGAAAGGGTGTTAACGATTATCATGAAGAAGAAAAACAATCTGCTTCGTATCGGAATTCTGGTAGCAGTATTTGCTGCTGCTGTATTTTTTCTTATACCGTCGTTTAGGTTCTACTCTATGCCTCCTGAGCAAAGAGAACTGTACAAGCACGAAAACCCCAATTATTTCGGTCAGATTGTAAACCTCGGTCTTGATCTTCAGGGGGGGATGCGTCTGGTTCTTGAAATTGATCGTGCTGAACTTGGGGACGCCGATGATTCTGATGTTCTGGACAGAGCGTATGCTATTCTTGAAAACCGAATAAATGCTCTGGGTGTAGCAGAGCCCTCTATTCAAAAGCAGGGTAATGAGCGGCTGATTATTGAGCTGCCGGGTATTCAGGATGAACAGGCTGCAAGGGACGTTATAGGTCGTACCGCTCAGCTTCAGTTTAATCTGCTCAGGGATCCGACTCACTTAGAGCGTGCTATAAACGTTATCGAAAATGTGGTTACTGGTAGTAGCGTCGACAGCGCCGTTGAAGATGAAGAAGCCGACACTGCAGTGCAGCGTGAAGAGCAGGATTTGGCAGACAGGCTTTTTGGTGCCGAAGATGATGATGACGATGTGGTTAAAGATGAGCAGGAAACCGAAACCCGAGAATCTTTCAGAGATCTTTTGATTGGCCTCGGGGACCAGGTTGCAGTTAGAGTGGAGCATCAACACCGGATAAATGAGATGCTTGAGAGGCCGGAAGTTCGCTCAGCGCTTCAGCGCGCAGGATTGGGTGGAAACTCTTTTCTCTGGGGTCATGATGTAATCAGCCATGAAAACAGAGAGTACAGGACACTTTATTACGTCAAAAGCTCTCCTGAGATGACAGGGGATATAATCAATGATGCACGTGCGGCTATGGATCACAGCGGTATGCGTGCGGGAGCAGCAAGGGTTAATTTGGAGCTAAATGCAGAGGGTGCCAGAAGATTTGCCTCTGTAACAGGCAATAATGTAAACAGTTTTATGGCTATTGTGCTTGATAATACCGTGTATTCAGCTCCGCGTATACAGCAAAGAATCTCTGGTGGCCGGGCTGAGATTACCGGTAGTTTTACACTGGAAGAGGCTCAGAACCTTTCAATTATTCTTCGGGCGGGTGCACTTCCAGCGCCAGTTGAAATTATTGAAGAGCGCACGGTTGGGCCATCACTTGGACAGGACTCCATAGAAAAGGGTGTTCAGGCTGGTCTTATAGGAGCGGCAATAGTTATTCTTTTCATCCTTGCCTATTATAAATTAAGTGGACTTATCGCTATCATAGCATTAACTATCAATGTCGCGGTTGTGCTTGCTATAATGGCTGCATTTAACGCTGTTTTAACTCTTCCGGGAATCGCGGGTTTGATTCTGCTGGTAGGTATGGCTGTAGATGCCAACGTTATTATATTCGAGCGTATAAGAGAAGAGCTGGCTCTGGGGAAAACCATAAGAAGTGCAATCGACTCGGGCTACTCCAGTGCTTTTGTTACAATAATGGATGCTAATTTAACTACCCTTATCACAGCAGCGATTCTGTACTGGAAGGGTACCGGGCCGATAAGAGGGTTTTCAATAACACTTATGTTCGGTATTGTAGCATCCCTGTTTACAGCTCTGTTTGTATCGAGGGTATTAATGGACATTTTCTTTCAGAGAAAAGCTAAAATCAGCATCTAAATTTTTTAGTGAGGAAAGCATAATATGCAATTTTTCAAGAAAACAAACTGGAACTTTTTGGGCCATAGAAAACTGGCAGTTACCATCTCTGTGATTTTGCTGGCGGTGACTATCGTATCATTTTTCACCCCCGGTATGAATATGTCTATCGATTTTGCTGGTGGAACAGTGGTGCAAATGAAATTTCAAGAGCCTGTTGTGGATGATATAGCAAGAGTTCGCTCTATTGTTGATGATCTGGGATTTGGTCAGGCAGAGATTAGAACCATCGGTCCGGTAGCAAATAATGAGGCTCAGATTACGGTAAAGGAACAAGCCGAAGATGGCACGGAAGTGGCAGACGCTATTACGGCAGCTTTGCAGGCTGAATATTCAGAAAATCCTTTTGAGGTCAGAAGCAGAGAAAACGTAGGGCCCAGAATCGGTAGTGAGTTGAGAAGGGATACTATTATTGCAACTGTTCTGGCTCTGCTTGCGATTCTTATTTACGTAGGGATAAGATTTAATCTGCCCTTTGGTGTAGCGGCTGTTGTGCCTCTGTTTCATGATGTGCTCATTACACTGGGTATTTTTGCCCTGCTGCAGATTGAAATATCTTTGCCGGTATTTGCCGCGTTGCTTACGATTGTAGGATATTCGCTCAATGATACGATTGTGATTTTTGACCGTATTCGCGAAAACATGAAAACCAGTCAGAGAGGAAAGAGCTTTATCGATCTGATAAATACCAGTATTAATCAGACGATTTCAAGAACAGTCATTACATCTTTGACTACCTTTGTGGTGGTAACATCTCTTTATATCGTTGGAAGCGATGCTATAAAAGATTTCGCTCTTGCTCTTATGATCGGTGTTGTTGCGGGTACCTACTCTACACTCTACGTTGCCAGCCCGATTTTGCTGTGGTGGAATAAAAAGTGGGCTATTGCCAGAAAATAGATACTTTTAATTAACTGTTGATTTGATAGGGGACGGGTGCTTTAGGTACCTGTCCTTTTTTTTGTGCCATGCATGGGGTTTACCATGTTTTATAGGAGTGAAAGTTCCGAACGGGCACAAGGCAGGCTGCATATCTCAGTAATGGAAAAACTACTAGTGTTAAAATATAAAGTTCTGCCTAATGTACCTTTGAATACTTTATATAATTTGATTAAATCTGTGATTAGGGAGTTGGGTTTAGCTATTGCTTATTCGACTTTCTTAGGCGATAATACCCGATTGTTCCGCGGTAACTACTGGCTTTCAGTAGTAATAACTTAAGTTTTTGCTTATTCTACAAATATGGTTTAAATATGTATATGATCATTTATCGTTTAAGGTGGTCATAAGATAAATTGTTGAACCGTAAAACAATCTACAATCTATATGTCTCGCCAAAAAACTTGGATGCCTCACTCTATAACAACCTCTTTCAACGTTAATGTAAGAGTATTATGGTGAAAGAACCTGAAGCTTTTAGCAATCTTTATTAAACAGTCAAAAAATGAAAACTTATGTCATGTATTTCCAATGATGTTTTTTGCTGGATACAGAATATATGCTTTGTGCATGTTAGATTCAGCTTCATAAATAAGCATATATCTTTAGGGGTATATAAATCTTATAAAACAGGTTGCATATACTATGGTTCTCATCGATGAAATAAATGTTTGGTGTTTTTTTTACAGAAGACTGCAATTGCCGGACAAAGGATAAAGTGTCTCTCAGTGACATCGGCATATATATACTAATAAAGTAAGGTGGGTTTATTAGGCTGCAAGTTTGATTTGATAAAACTTGGGTACCTGAGATCTTGATTAAATAAAAAAATTACATTGAATAAGTATCTGTTCAGTATTATTTTATCAATATTGCTAATTTATATTTCTTTCACACACTATAAAAAGGAGTTTAAGATGAACAAGAGAGTTCTTCTTATCTGCACAGCGGTAGCCTTTTTCTGTTTGGTATCCAATTCTGTAGCTGTTGAAAATGCGTTGGGTATAAAAGGTGGTATTGGTTTGAATAATGTATATGGCGATGGAACTGATTTACTTGAAACGTCTCCATCATTGGGCTTTGCTGGTGGTGCATTTTATGAACTCGGTATTTCTGATCCCTTTTCAATTCAGTTTGAAGTACTGTTTTCAATGAAGGGTTACAAATTTGAAGTCCCTGATTTGGGTTTCAGTAATGTTTATGGTTTCGATTCTGATTTCGATTTTGACTTTGATTCTGACTTTGATTCTGACTTCGATATGGGTATGGGTATGGATGGAGAGTTCACAATTAGAATGAATTATCTTGAAATTCCTGTTTTGTTTAAATTTAACATTCCTACTACCGGTGCTATGACACCATTTCTCTATGCAGGTCCTTCTTTTGGATTTTTATTATCTTCAAAAGTAGTATTTGATGGAGAGTCAGAAGATGCTGAGGGACATAGTTCATTTGATCTTTCTATTCCTGTTGGTGCTGGTTTTCAAGTCGATGCCGGCCCTGGAAGATTCATTACAGATGCAAGATTTTCTCTCGGATTGCTCAATACTAGTGATGAAGACGAAAGTGACGATTATCCTGTAAAGAATATGCAGCTGTTTAATATTATGGTTGGGTATGCACTGCTCTTCTAATTAGGGTTATAAAATTAAGGTATAAGCTTCATTCAGAGGTAAACGGGCTTATACCTTATTTTTCAATCAAAACAGTTAACGATAATAATCAACCGCAACACCCTTCGACCAACCAAGTTCTGTATGATTAACCAGCGAAACAGCTGATGTTAGAATGCCTGGCGTAACGGTTATGCCTAAGCTTATCTGGGTGGGGTTTCCGCTTACCGCAAAACTGATAGAAACCTGTGAAGAAAAGCTGTACTCCTGTGCTATGGTCATTCTTACAGGCCTGTCTATTTGGGGCTCTATTTCAAAAATAATTCCCTGGGATCCAAATACATTTGGTGATGAATGTATACCGGCTTTTATTACTCGGGATGCTTTATGGTGCGTATCATCGGAAGTGTAAATAAGAGATGGGGAACTAAGTGATAAAGAAACATGACGTGTAAAAATCACTACTGATAATCCTCCCTGGTAACTGTTAACCCGTTCATTACTTATAGTTATACCGCTTCGAAAGTATCTTAAATCCACGCCAGCGTGTAATCGGTTTAAGTTGTATGCCGCAGAGAGAAAAAAGGAATGTTCAAAGAATATCTCAAGAGCGTTAAAATAGGAATGAGCACATTTTACCACGAGCCTGTCCCAGGAAAGAAAACCGCCTACTGCTAATCGGGTTAGATGTTTGTCTCTTAAATTATCCATGGCATCATAGAAGAGGGTGGCATAGCTACTAATACCCAACCTTAAACTATCACGGTAAAATGCCGCGGGACTCCATGCTTCACGCCCCTGTGGACCATCACTACCAAGAACCGCTCCCTGTGTGCTCATTGCAAAACCGGATGGGAAAGGATCCCTTACCGCGGAAATGATTTTTGGGTTCAGAATGAAGAGTACAAAAAGGGATACCTTAAAGATGCTTTGTAGCCAAGTACTATAGCCTATCTCCACAAAACCCCCTTTTTCCTGAGATACCGTTTATATCCGCCAGTACTGGTAAACTCCGCGACAACAAAGAAAGGTCCGGGAGAAATCGTTCGTCCATTTGCACACAAGCCATCCCATAGCAGCGCTGCATTGTTTGGTGCTTCAATTGATACAATTTCTCTGCCATCGAACCCATAAATGGTAATTTGAGCAGTATATTGAGAAGGAAATTGGGGAAGTATGAGTAGATAATCATCCTTTCCATCCCCGTTAGGCTTAAATGGAAGCGGTCCGATATCAAGCGAGAGTGAAGGAGTGTTGAAGGTAACAGTTCTGTTTGGTGCTCCGGGAGTAGGGTCTTCTGAAAGCATCCATGAGCGTTGATCCAGCCCCGAAAGGTTCATGTTTGTTCTCTGAATCGACTGAGAACTCCAGCCCCGAAACCAACTGCTGCTATAACAGGCAATGTCTATCAGTTGGCCATTGGAGCTAAACAGGTAGAGTGTATCGTTACTATTGTTAAATGCCTGCCATTGGGGTGGTTGAATGATATTTCTAACCAGGGGGTAACGCCTTGAGAGGAGGTCTTGGCGGCGGGTTACAACTACAAAATCACCCGGACCAAGCAAAAGAGTGGTGTCGGTGATCAAAACCGTATCCTCAGTAGTACCATAGGACCAGTTTTGAAGGTCATACCAGTCTTCGGAGTAGTTAAATAACTCTATCCATTCCGGTTGATCCACTCTTCCTCTGGGAAAAATTTCAGATATAAGCACAGTGCCCTGTACTTTTGAAGACTTTGAACTGCTGCTTACAACTGGTTTCAGGGGGTTATTTGAAGCAAGTTTTACTGTTTCACTATTAGAATTACGTTGGTTGTTCTCATTGATGCAATGTGCAGTATGAGGTACAGAGTTAAATGTAAAATCCGATCCGCCTGCAGGAGATCTTAACCCAATACCAGATTCAGCACACAGACGATAATGTGCTATAAAGAGACTGATAATGAAAATATAAACTCTCATTATCTACCTTTTGGCAGGGTTAATGTAGCCGCCGAATGCAAAAAACTTTGGAAAATGTAACAGGTGAGAGAATAATCTAATATAACATTGCAGTTAAGGAGTGGAAAGCTTTTTTTTCGTAGTTACTGATTACAGTGTATCTAAAGAGCTCGCATCCATTCGGGCTTAAGAGGAATGTTATTGTGAATTGCCTGGTCCAGAAGTTTTAACGCGTTCTCTTTTTCCCTTGGCATTCTTACTCTTAAAGGCAAGTAATTTGAGGCATGGTTAGCGTAAAAAATGCCTCTGGAAAGCTGGGTGTTTTCGAGCATTACCTTAAGCTCAAGAAGCATTTGCTCAGGCCCCGGAAGAGAAAACGTTTTCTGTTCTATCTTACTCATTAACTGAGTGTTATCACAGGGGATAAGAGTGAGGGCACCGATATAGTTAGGGTCCATAGAGGTAAGTGCTTCTCCGGTGCGTCTGGCATGTTCCAGAGATCTTTCTGTTCCCCCCAGACCAAGAAGAACAGTCACAAAGAGTTTAATGTCGGCATTTTTAAGCCGTTTAGCCTGTTCTATGATTTGAGATGATGTGCCCCATTTCATAACTCTGTTTAAAGTGCAATCATCTCCCGATTCTAACCCCAGGTGAACAATTTTCAACCCGGCCTCACGCAGCGCTTTAAGTTCTTTATCGCTTTTGGTAGCAATGGCCTTTGCATTAGCATATGTTCCAACGCGCTTAACCCAGGGAGTGATGCGTTTAATTTTTTCAAATGTAGTCAGAAGAAGCGTTTGCGGTGCAACAAGGGCATCGCCATCACATAGAAAGAGATTGGTTTTGTGTTTTAGGTGACAGCTATGCTTAAGGCTGTTTTCAATTGCTTGTTCGCTTCTTAGAGTAAAAGGGATAGATTTGTAGGCTGGGCAAAAAGAACATTTGTTGTGAGAACAACCGGTACTGAGTCGCAATAAAATACTATCGGCTTCACTCGGTGGTCGTATTGGCGGATGGTCTGAACTCATGATTTTAAGCGTATGGAGTAGGAGTTAAAGAAAAAAAAGCTCTGTTTGTGGCCAATTTCTTGAGCCCTTCATAGTAATTGTGGTTGTTCACTTAAACAGAAAGAAGTCCGTCCAGATTAGGACGGCATGCACTCGCTGTTTAAAGTAGAATTCCCGGAAGAACGGTGTTCGTCAAGAAATTTGGTACACGCACAAACAGAGCGAAAATTTCAATACTAAATATACTCTAATTTCAGATCGATTGCACACGCTGTTATAAAAAAAGTAGCAATTCTTTTTCCACACGCATGCTCTTTCTCAAAGCAATTATATTATACTTTCGTTCATGCATAACTTTTATTTTCTTCTTAATGCGATATCTTTTTCAGGTGGATTTTTGAATGTTTGAGCTGATATTTAATCGTGAGATTTATCAGGAAGTAGTAATAGAACAAATTCCTCAGGCTAAGAATTTTGTTTGGATTGCTACTTCTGATATCAAAAATCTTCATATTCATAAGAATAAAAGGATGGTTCCTTTTTTGAAGGTTCTTTCAGAGCTTCTTGAATCGGGGGTTTCTGTTCGCCTAATTCACGCAAAAGAGCCGGGGACAAATTTCAGAGAGGATTTTGATCGGTATCCTGCACTTGCAGCTAATTTGGAGCGACTTCTCTGTCCAAGGGTGCATTTTAAGTCAGTGATTATTGATGGGCATTTTGCCTATAATGGCAGTGCAAATTTAACCGGAGCGGGCATGGGGGCCAAGAGTGATAAAAGAAGAAACTTTGAAAATGGATTTGTTACCGATGAGATTAAAATTGTTGAACAGTTAATGGATCAATTTGATCGGGTATGGATGGGCAGCTATTGCAATGATTGTGGCAGGGCTGAGTTATGTCCGGACAGAGAAGATATGGTAAATGAGGAAAATGGGTGAATGTTACATTTGAGGGAATCTCTTTATGTATTTTGGTCATAGAAATTAAACGGGAGAATCGATGAAAAAGAGAATGTTTGCATTTGATCTGGATGGTACACTCCTGAATGACTCAAAACAGATAAGCAGGGCTACAATTGCTGCTCTTGAAGAGATGGTGGAAAAAGGAGTGATTATAGCATTGGCTTCAGGCCGTATCGCAAGTAGCATGAAACAGTTTCTTCCTCAGCTCAGTATGGACGTTGCCCTTTTAACCCTTAATGGTGCAGCCGTTTTTCTTGATGCCCGAAACGGTCATAAATGTATCTATAACATTACATTGGATCACAAATACACAGAAGAACTAATATGTCACTGGAAGGGAAAACCATTCGCACTCAATTTCTACACCCCTGACCATCTGTACACTGTTACTACAGAGCTAACTCGATCGTGGATAGAACTGTATCAGCAGCAGACTAATTCAAAGTATCAGTTTATTGATGATTTTGATTTTTTGGCAGGCACAGATCCCTCGAAAATAATTTTTGTGGGAGATGAATCCGAAATCTCCAGACAGGAACAGCTTTTTAGAGAAGAGTGGGGAGGGAGCAATATTTATATCTGCAGAACTTGGCATCACTATCTTGAATTTTTAAATCCCAAAGCAAATAAGCTTTTGGGGATAGAAGCATTGGCAGGAGCCTATGGCGTGGATCTATCTGATGTTGTAGCGTTTGGTGACGCAGAGAACGATATCCCTATGCTTTCGGGGGCAGGCTTGGGTATAGCAATGAAAAACAGCAGTGAAAAGGTAAAATCCAGCGCAAAACGGGAAACCGAGTATACCAATGATGATGATGGTGTGGCACGGGAGTGGGACAGACTGAAGAAGGAACTCTTTTGAGGTTAGACCAGCTGGTCAACAAATGAAGTTTGTTGTATATCCTCGGGTTTATCCAAATGGTAAAATACAGTTCTTTGGTGCCTTTGAGCGTAGAAAATATCAAGATTAATGCCCTGCTCCTTTAAAAATCTTTTTACCTCTCCAAGGGCCAAATCGGGGGTATTATGGTCTTCACTGAGATGACAAAGGATTACCGTTTCAATTTCGCTGCTTGAGGATTTGGCTATTCTTTCTATGGTCTGGGCAGATTGTAAATTGGAGAGGTGTCCGCGAGCCCCTGTAACTCTCTTTTTGTGATTCCAGGTTCTGTTGGGATTATCCCATAAGAGAGCCGGGTCATGATTCGCTTCAAGACACAAGACTTTTACATTACTAAGGTGTTCTGTGAGATCTTCTGGCGCATAACCAAGATCCGTAGCATAACCCACAATCAGATCTGAGCAGCCGTTGGAGGGATAAAATTTAAATCCAAACGTAAGCCCTCTGGCATCATGAGGAATCTCAAAAGCTTCAAACATAATCTCACCAATGGCAAACTTTTCGTCAAAACTGTTCACCTCTACCCTTTTTGAAGGCTTTCCACCAAAGATCTGTTGAAAGGGTTCAGTATTGTTTTGATGTATCCATAATGGAACCGAAAAGGTTCTGCAGAAACTTAAGGTGGCCCTGTTCAGGTGATCACCATGGAGGTGAGTATTGATTATAGCAGTAATAGAGCAGGGGTCTACATCGATTTCGTTCAGAATTTCAACCAGCTTTTTTCGGCTCATACCACCGGCATCAATAAGAAGTCGAGTGTCTTTGTGTTCTACAAAGGTACAGTTCCCGCTGGAGCCACTTCTGAGAATCGAAAATTTCACTGCTGGTTTCCTTGCCCCGAGAACTTCTGAACTCACAGGTAGGTTCTCTTAAAAAATAGTGGTGCGATAACAAAATACAGAGATAAATATAGTATATCTGCACCACCTGATACCGGGCAAACCTATTAGGATAGCTTTAGTCTCTCCAGAAGAGAAGTAAAATCCACAGTTGCCACTCCGGTGGCATAGTCACTCATGGCATAGGGCACAATTAACTTGTTTTGGTGAATAAGCGCCCCACAGGTATACACCACATTTGGAACATAGCCCTCTCTTTCATTTTCATTTGGCTCAAGCAATGGCTCAGAAAGCCGCCCCAGTACCTGGCGTGGGTTATCAAGATCAAGAAGAATGGCGCCAATGCAGTACTTTCTCATAGGGCCAACACCATGAGTTAGCACCAACCATCCTTCACTTGTTTCTATCGGTGGCCCACAATTACCTACCTGAACAAATTCCCAGGGAAATGTTGGTTTAAGAAGTGGTATCATTTCATGCCAGAAGTGGATATTATTTGAATACATGATATAAAGATTCTCGTTGTCCTGTCTTGAGAGCATGGCGTATTTGCCATTTATCTTCCGGGGAAACAGAGCCATACCTTTGTTTTGAGCAGCCTTACCATTAAGGGTGAATATTTTAAACTTCAGAAAATCTTCCGTAGCCATAAGCTGAGGCAGTATTTTGTTCCCATCATAGGCGGTATAGGTTGCGTAGTAAACATTTGACCCATCATCATCAGTAAAAAGTACAAACCGTGCATCTTCGATGCCGTTTTGCTCGCTGGGACCGGTGGGGAAAATAATTCTCTGTGAAATCTCCTGTTCGCTTGAAAACCGAATTTCGTAGTTTGACCTGGCAAGCCAAATAAGACCATCCCTTGTGTCATCCTTTGTTTGAGAGGAGGGCTGACCTGGTTCAAAGCTGTTTTCAAGAGTCGTTGTTAGTTCCTGGAGAGTAAAGGTATTGTTCAGTTTGTCTATAATTTTGCTGGAAAAATCGTTGTAGAGTCCCATTTCCATAAGTTTTTGAGAAAAAGTGTCTTTATCATAACTGGAATTGGAGATAGGCTGAGGTTGTGCCACAAAGGGCTCAGTTTTGGTAAAAGAAATATTGCAGTTTTTGTCGATTATACCCGATCTAAAAGAGATTGAAGAGATATGGCCCTCTCCGGTTGCCCGTAAGCTCATAATAAATCGTAAAGATCCGTTGGGGAGTTTGGTTTGATCCGGATGGGCAACGATGGATGGGTTAAAAAGTGCTGCGCATTCAAGAGAATATTCGCTGGTGAAAAGTGAACCTATAAGAAGTTGGCGCTCTCTGGAGGGCTCAAGGTCACTAATCATGTAGTCTTTTACCATTGAATAATGGTGTTCGAAAATGCTCTCTATGTCGATGTGGCGGTTGGCAAACTCTGAAAGTACACTCTCTAACTGCCTTTTAACAGTTTCTTTTGGTAATGCCATAACCCTGGAAATGATTTTCATCAATCGGGTTTCACCTCGGGGAATAAAGGGTCGGATCAGAACCCTTGATGGATCCGGAACAAGGCGTATATCGGTGCGTGCAATCTCCAGTGCTCTCATGCCTCTCCTTTGCTTCAGGTATTAATTGGTTCTCTAAACGTTACGATTGTATTTTCCATCTCCTGCATTTCCACTAAAGACAGGTAAAATGAGAGGCTTGCTTCGGCGCCCTCATTTTGATTGACTCTATCAACATGAAGGGCATCTTTACACCCGCCCGTTTTAGGGTCATAGAGTGAAAGTCCGACCTCATTTCTTCCAAGAAACCATTCGAAAACTTTGCGTGCTTCGATAAACCAGGCAGTTTCCTGTGTTGTCCTACATGCTTCAAGGCAGCCTGATATCAAATCATGGACAACGCTTGGTCTCTGATCAAAAAGCCCCTTTTCAAGCTGCAGTGCTGATTCAGGATGGTAGTAGTTTTTGTTGGATGACTGATATTCCACTAACCATTTAAGAGATTCGAGGCCAGCATTTAACATATCTGAATTACTTAGCCATCTGCCGCTTAATATAAGCGCATGGGATAATCTTGCAGTGTATTCACAAGAGTTAGAATCAAACCAAACCCGTTCATTTGTTTTGGCTTTAGAAAAAAGGTTAAAAAGCTTTCCGGCCAGAAGTTCTCTGCCGTGGTTTACAAGGCGGTCTCCATCAAAGCGCCTGAAGTATTCATGAATGCCAATTATTGTATATGCCCACGACAGTGGTGAGGAAAAGTTATAGGCCACAGGAAGAGCTTTCTCAAACAGTTGGCCAGCCAGGTTTTGAACGCCTTCGTGCCGGGACCTTCCAATACAGGTTCCAAGTGCCCATAAAGTCTTGGCATGGCACTCCTGGGAACCGCATTGATCTTCCCATACACGGTTATAGCCAAGCATGTTTCTAAACCGGCCATTTTTGGAATTAAACGAATAGTTTAGAAAAGCAAGATAGGTAGATGTAAGATCGGATATTCGGGCAGAGGGTGCTTCACCAGCTTCCAAAAGAAGATGCATCAAAATAAGTGCCTTTGCATTATCATCTGTGCTGTATCCCTTTGAATAATCAGGGACGGTATGTATAGCGTGTCTGAGGATCCCTGTGCTATCGGACATTCGAAAGAGGTGGTCAAGTTTTATTTTAGGTAAATCTTTCGGTTTTTGTTCAAGTACTCGGTTAGTCACCCTAAAGGGACTTTTGGCCTTTCGGTGCCGGGCCTCCTCAAACGTTTTTTTATATAAGTAAGCAACGTTGCTCCAAACCATCTCGCGGCTGAGAAGGTATGCATTTTTTCTCATCGCGTGACGTTCAGTTTCTTTTTCGATAAGGTCTTTTATTGCCCGGGCAATAGATTGAGGGCTTTTAAAGGGTACCAAAACACCCCTGTCGTGAGAAAGCAGTTCTTTTGCATGCCAGTAGGGGGTAGAGATTACAGCTTTACCGGCACCAAAAGAGTAGGATAGGGCACCAGAGGTAATTTGTGCTTCTTTGAGATAGGGGGTGATGTATATATCTGCAGCACCAATAAACTCCTTTAATTCCTCTGTACTGACAAATCTGTTGTAGAAAATCACATGATTCTCTATGCCCAGATCCTCAGCAAGGTATTGAAGTGTAAGTCTGTATGCCTCCCCCTCTTTTCTAAGAAGGCTTGGGTGGGTGGCACCAAGAATGATATACACTACATTTGGAAACTTTGAAACAATTTCTGGCAGTGCATGCAACACATTCTCTATACCCTTATCAGGAGAAAGAAGGCCAAAGGTAAGCAAAACCAGCTTTCCCTCCACTCCAAAATGGTCTTTATAGAAGTTTGGATCAACGAATGGTACATCGATAATGCCGTGAGGGATGAGGGAGATCTTGTCACTGTCGACGTTATAGGTTTCGTTTAGTAGCTCTAATGCTTTGTGGGTCATTACAACAAGTCGGTCAGAGTAGTTTATTAGCTGGGTCATTACCCGCTGCTGTTGATCATTGGGATCTTTTAAAATGGTGTGCAGGGTGGTAACTATGGGCATTTTTAACTGGCGCAAAAGAGTCAGTATGTATCCTCCAGCGCTTCCCCCGAAAATTCCAAATTCATGCTGAAGGCACGCTACATCGATATTGTTGAGGTTGAGGAAATCAGCAGCTCGTTCATAGGAACCAAGGTCTTTTTCCTTTATCTCAAAGCGAACCCGTTCTGGGTAATCATAGCCATTTTCAATATCGGTTACCGGAACTGAGAAACATTGTACATCTGGAAACTGGGCAGATACCGATTCGCATATGCTTGTAGTAAAAGTGGCGATACCACACTGGCGAGGCAGATAGTTACCGATAAATGCTATTTTACGGATTCCTGATTGTGTGTGCATGGTGAAAATGAGCCTTTCAAGATAATGGTGTGATTGAACTGGCAATAAGCCAGGTATTAATGATCACGGTAAGATCATGTAATCTTCTTTTTAGTTTTGTTACCTGAAGCAAAAATAATGCCCTATTGTTGTGCTGGTTTTGAGAAAGTGCTGAGGGATGTATTGGGATTTAACTATTTTGAAATAGAGTAGAACATTTTTTAAAAAAAAGGCATGGGAAAAATCAAAGCAATAAAATATCTTCCTTCAAAAACCGAATGAAATGGTACATTTTCACAGAAAAAGGATTGAAGCTATGAGTTATTCATTTGACCATGACAGATTCGTATCAAAGAATCGCTCTCTGGCATCGGCAGAGGAGATTAAGAAAAAAGATGAATTTATGGAAAAAAAGGGATACACCCAACTGAAACGTGATTCTGAAGGCTCCTGTTTTAACTGCAAGATGAAATCCACCTGTACTGAGTTCAAGGCAAAAAGAAGTGGACGTGCCTCGGGGGTGGTTTCATTTGGAGGTGATCAGAAATTTATTTGCAAGCGTTATATACCGGCTTCAAATGAACCTAAGACCATGAATAATAAACAAATAAAATCATTGTTGAAAAATGCAAAAAAAGGTTATAAGTAAAACGTTCACCTTAAAACCGGCCACCTTTTCTTTTCAGTGGTAATTGCAGTTGCCAGTATGGGTACCTGAATTTCACGGTTAAATAAGCCACGGCTTCTGATATATCCAGAATTGCCCATTCTGACTGCACTTTTGGGGTTTTGTAAAAAGTGCTCCATTGCCTTGCTAAAAGCGTCTGTATCACACTTTTTTACAAGCAATCCGGTGATCTTATGTTCCACGATCTCTTTGGTACCGCTGCAACTGAAAGCAACAACCGGAAGAGCGCACCCCTGAGCTTCAGCTACTGAGCGTCCAAATGGCTCTTCAATTGCGGCACTGCAAAAACAGTGATGCTTCTGCAAAATCGAAAAGGGGGAGCTTTGGTGTTCCAAAATAGTAACACTGTCCTCAATTCCATACCTTTTTACCTGATCAAACAGCTGCTGGCGATATGAGCTGTTCCAGTAGTATGTCCCACCCGCAATGGTGAGTTTAGGGTCCAAGGTGGTACTTCTGCATTTAAGTTTATAGAACGCATCAATGAGCAGATGGCACCCTTTCCAGGGGACAACTCTTCCCAGATAAATAAATCCAAAAGGTTTTGGCTTTTTAGGTACTTGCCCCGCTATAAAAACACCATTATAGATTACCTTTGCTTTGTTTTTAACAGAATCTGGCAGAGCATTTTTTACCGAAGAAGAGATGGCAATGATTTCTGAATTTGTGTTTCTCAGAAAAATGGAATAAAGAAAATGGCTTACAGTTCCTTTTCTAAAGATCTCTCTTATATGGAATATTGATTTACCTTTATAACCAAGCACCTGAAGTAGAAAAAGTAAACAATGAGATTTGGCTATATTTGCGTGAATGCAGTCTGGTTTGATTTTAAAAATCAGTAGTTGTGTCTTAATTAAAAGAGAGATAAAAGATAATAGTGAGGGGAAATTTAATATGAGTGAAAGCAGGAGATTATCACGCTTAATTGCCTTAAGAGAAAAAAGAGTCGGTGCTACATGGCAAATAGCGCCCGCTTCTTTTGCTTTTTCTGTTAAGTAACCCTTTTCAGTGGTTATTAAATGCACCAAATGCTCTTTAGATGTTTCGCAAAGGATATCTGCCAATGAATATTCTGCACCACCGGGAAATTTGGACCAGTGACTTAAAAAAAGAATAGTTTTATTCTTCCCAAACATAGTATCTCCTGAGATGTTTTTCAGCTGAATTGATATAATGGTTTCTTATGGCGGGATTATTTCCCAGGACTTCTATTGCATCGACAAGTGAGCAGATGTTTTTGGGGTCAAACAGTCTGGCGCAATTGTCATAATCTACAACTTCAGGTATTCCTCCTGAGGAGCTGGCTATTATTGCCGTTTTGTAGGCCATAGCTTCAAGCAGCACAATACCAAAACCCTCTGTGCCACTTGTACTCTCTCTTGAAGACAGAATAAATATATCTGCCAGAAGGTATTCTTTCTGGAGTTCTTTATCTGAAAGGTTGGTTTTTAGTTCTACGGTTTGAACCAGTTTAGGATGGGCTATTTTTTTTTGAAGTTTTTCTTTTTCCGGGCCGTTTCCGGCGATGGTTAACTTAAAATTTTGATTCAGGTCTACCCTTTTGAATGCATCTAAAAGCAAATCGTGTCCTTTATGTTCAACCAATCTACCAACACTTAAAAAGTGTAACATTTCACTACTTTTTTTGGTAACTACGTTTTTTGGTATAACTATCTTTGGTGGCTTAAAGGTTACCTGTTTTTGGATACCAAACTGTTTAAGCAAAGAAAATGAATAGTGTCCAAGAGTGTAAACTGTACCTGCCTTTTTTAGTATCAAAAGAAAAAGCAGAGTGCGGATATATTTTCCTTTCAAAGAAACAAGTTCTGTACCGAAGGTATAAACGTTGTAATCAAGTCTCAGAAAAAAAGGAAGGAGTGCCGAGTAGATGTTGCCACATTCGATAGTTATATTTTTTTTACCGAAAAGGATAAGTTTTAATACAGGGAAAAAAAAGCTCAACAGGGCTGTCTTTTTAAACAGAGTAATGGCAGGATTATTAAAATTTCTTACAGTACAGGGAAAGCCTGTCAAAAACTTTGAACGTACAGAAGTCGCTGTAAAGACCAGGTCATTAGAGGTGTAAGAATGGCGAACTATATCTGCCAGATAACGTTGAATGCCACCATATTCTGGTTCAAAATCAAGAGTTAACAGAAGTTTCAATATTTGACCTCCTGTACTTACAAACTATGGCAAGTTTAATTAAAACTCCGTTCCAGAACCAAAAATAGGTGTCACCGGGAAAACTATGAATATGTGTTCCTGTTAAGTTTATTAAAGCGAATGTTATATTAAAGGTAGTAATGACTTTAGCCAAAAGTTTGGTTTTATTATTGTCGGAGTTGTCGAAAAGATTCAGGCCGGTTTTTATAAATAGTAAGACTAACAAAGTAATAAAGATCATTCCCGGGTAACCAAATTCTGCCAGATAGGTAATGTAAAGTGAATCTGCGTTTAGTGAACCGGTTCCTCTTCCTAAAATTGCATAATAAGGTGTAGCTGAAATGGCAAATAGTTCCTTCCACAGTGATAGCCGGTGCTGAACTGAGTTTTCGCTAAACGGATCTGTTATTGCAGAAACTCGGTCAAATACAAGAAGCTGAATAAGCTCATCCTCAGTGTCATCTGTGATAAATACAGGTTGGTTGTATACTGTTTGGTGGTTTTGGATTTTCGATTCAAGGAATTGTAGTAGTATAACACTGAAAATTATTACAGAAACAAGCAGAATTCTTTTATGAGTACTTTTTGCGGGTAGAAGTACAAACCATACAAAAAGGGAGATGCCTAAACCGGCCCAATTGGAACGGACAGAGGTGATTATGATACCATAGGAAAAAAAACACAGTAAAACTAAAGAAAAGAGTTTACGTGAAAAAGATGAATGAAATGTCAGGAAAAGAACACCTAATAAGGAAAGCTGGAGGTAATCAGCAAATGCCGCAGGTGATTGGAAAAAAGAGAACGGTCTGGCATGTCCGGCTATAAAAAGCGATCTGAAAGAGATTTGTGAAAACCATATTTTCTCAGCTTCGGAGTAACCGAAATAGAGTTGTTTAAGTCCGTAAAGACAAGCAATAATACCTACAATAACAGTAACAGCCCATAGGTTTTTATGCATTTTGAAGTTTTCTCCAAATGCAATACCGGCAAAAAACAATAGAACCTGTGGAGCATAGAATCTTAAATTTACTATGCCATCAAATCCTGAAGAGTTAAAAATGAAGGCACGAGCAATTACATATAAGAAATAAAGGAAGATAATTATACAATATCTCTGAATTTCTCTGTAGGATTTTTGTCGTTTGTACAAAGAGAAAAACAGCGCGGCGAAGACATACATTGAAAGTATATCCCCAAAAACTATAAGTGGATCCAGAGCCGGACGGTCGTAGATCAGATAATAAAGCCTTCTAAAGTGAGGAATAAGGGGAAGAGAACAAAACAAAAGATAGATGCCACAACGTGGAAATTTTAGAATCGGGTAAAAAAGAATAGCAGAAAAGATTACTACAGCTTCAAGCTGAACTGGGACTAAAGCAAGTCTGTAGGCAAGAAAATGACCAAGACAGATGATTACTATGTACAAAAGAGCAGAGAATTGTTTTGGCTTCGTCTCCTGTTGTGGATAGAGAAAAAGGGAGCCCATAGGTTACCCAAAACCTTCATAAAAGTAAAAGTACACAGGTATTAAGGGGTTTTTAGTGAAATTTCCATCGCAAATTCCCCTAAGCTGGATTTAAACGGTACCATTAAAGTTGGCACACCTCTTTGGGATGCTACTTTGTGATCTTTACCAATAACCACTTTGGGTAACGATATTGAAAGATCGTATTGGGTTAAATGTTTCTTGGCATTGCCTGCCACAATATTTGCAAGCTCACCAATACCATCAGTTACTTCTTCTCCGATAATTTTCACCTCTACACCCAGTAGAGCTGTAATGACCTTAAGAGCCACAATTTTAGGGAAGCTTAGGCATATAGATCCCTGAGCCTCACCAGAGAGTCCGATGATCCCTGAAATATCATAAGAGTATACAGTACTGTTTTTAAGCGCAACTTTGCCTGGTTCGATATCACTGTTTAACATCTTTTTAAATGTCTCTATGGTAGACATGATGAATGGGTTAATGTAAGAAACATTCATTATCCTGCTCCGGGAGCTAAGTTTAACAGACCAGCTTTTTAGTTTAGAGTAATCATACCATGCATTTGATCTGTTTGCAAGAGAATTGAGAGATTAATGTTTTACCGGAAGAGTAAAATAAACAGCGGTTCCTTTTCCCGGACCGGGAGATTCGGTTTTTATCCATCCACCATGAGTGGAAACGATGCTTTTGGCCAGTGCAAGTCCAACTCCCGTTCCTTCTGAAGCTGGATCAAGCTTGTGAAATATTCCAAACACTCTATCGTGATATTTGGGCTCTATTCCTATCCCGTTATCTTTAACATAGAAAACCGCTTCCTTTGGAGTTTCAAACCAGCCCACTTTTATGTACGGATTCTGCTGGTCGCCCATGAATTTAATTGAATTTTCAATCAAATTTTCAACCAGCTCAAACAACTCTATCCGATTACCGTGAACTACTGGCATGTTGGTATCAATCTGAAGTATTATTTTTCTCTCGGACAAAGGCTTTTCAAAACGTTGTGCGACTTCAGACACAAGTTTTGAAAAAGGAACATCTTCAGGTTCTCCCGGGTGACGACCTACGCGGGTAAGCTCTATTAAACCTTCAAGGAGACGGCGCATGGTATCGGTGGCTGAACGAATAAAGGTAATGTCTCTGTACAGTCCCCCCAGATCTCCTTCCCTGGCTTCCTTTTCCAGGTAGCCTAAAAATCCCCTAATCGTAATCAATGGAGTTTTTAGTTCGTGAGAAATGGTATAAGCAAAACGTTCCAGTTCAGCGTTTTTAGTTTCAAGCTCCTTAATAAGTTTTTCACGTTCTTCAAGAGCATTTTTTAACTCCGTAACATCTGCAGCAATGCCTTCAATAGCGTGCGGTTGCCCATCTTTTTTTATAACTACTACCCGCAGATGAACCCAGCGACTCTCAGATGATTTACCTATGATTCTAAACTCATAGAGAGGCTCTGCATCTCCCTGCATTAACCTTAGCCACCTGTCTTTGAAGTAATCTCTCCATTCCGGGGCAATGATGCTGATCATAATCCCGGGGTTTTTATAAAATTCTTGGTGGTGAAATCCAGTTAAGTTAAATCCTGCAGGGCTGACGTAATCAAATTTTCGCTGAGGAATAGAGAAACGAAAAATCATATCTCTGGCATTTTCTGTCAGGCGCTTATACCGATCTTCTGTTGCTTGCATAAGCCTTCTGCTTGCCATTGTTCGTGCCACAGAAATGAAAGCAAAAAATAGTAGTGTGGAAGAAAGAATAGCCATTACCAAACTTAGAGCATAACGGTTGCGGTTTTCTCTGTGAAGTCTTCGTATATCACCGGTAATAGGCTGCTCTACCAAAAGTGTTATCTCTCTGCCTAAAATGTGCATGGATGTAGAAGAAGCGATTGTTTGGTCCCCGGGAGTTCTGGTAGCTAATTCATTTCTATAGACCAGAATCTCTTCCATAAAAAAGGAAACGCGCTTAGTTGCAGGGGCGGTTATCTCTATGGTCTGAGCGATAATGTCCTCCAGATAAATTATAGCAGCAACACTACCACTCTGTCCCTCTGATCTAAATGGGACGATAAGGGCAAGAATAAATACTTCCTCGGGAGATTCTAACGGGGGGCTGAGTAAGATGATAGAATCCTGCGCAGCTCTTCTAAGCTGTGCAGGAGGGAGAAGAAACTGCAAAGTGTTTTGTTCTGGTATTGTAATTATAGCTTCCCCAAGTGAATCATAAAGTCCTATGCTTTCATAAATTGGCTCTCTGCTAATAATTCCCGAAGCGTCTCTTATAAAAATAGCAGAAGGTAGTTGAGGGTAGGCATCTTCGGTTACCATCGTGAGATGTGAAAGGTCTTTTGTTCGTTCAAAAAAAAAGAGCTCCAGTCGGGTAAATATTTGCTCAGCGGTGTGAATCGTACGCTCTTCAGCCATTTCGTTGATTACGCGACAGGCTTCTTTAAATGTGGTGTGGATCACCAGAATGAGTATAATAAGCAGTATAAGGGGAATAAACCAGGTTAATGGCTGTAGACTTGGGGAGATAAACTTCTTTAGAGACACACCGTTACTCCTTAAGTCTTCAGTTTAAGAAAGAGGGACTGTTTAGAGTGGAGTAATATTCCATCTTATCCAGTATTGGACCGTATCGATAATCTGTTGCCTGAACTGGGAAAAGTCTATGTGTTTGACCAGATAGCTGTTGGCATGGTAGTAGTAGGCACGCAGTATATCCGGTTCAGCCATAGAGCTTGTAAGTACAACTATCGGTATATCACTTATGTCTTCGTTCCTTTTCACTTCTTTTAGCACATCAATGCCATCCATCTTTGGAAGCCGTAGGTCCAAGAGTACTAATTTGGGTTTAATATTGGGATTGGTTTCGGTATAACTGGTTTTCAGTAAGTATTCGAGGGCCTCCTCACCGTCTAAAACATGAACCATCTCTGCATTTATATCTGATTGGGAAATTCCACGCTTCACCAGCAATGCGTGGCTTTCGTTATCTTCAACCAGGAGTATTATCGACTTATCCTCCACAAATAAACGCCCCTCTTATGCTTTTACAGTAAGCTGATTATATACGCTATAAAGGAGGAAGAGCAAAAAATCTGCCAAAAGGGGTGATAAATTTGTCCCTGGCTGACCTCATTGATTTTAAAATTTTTTTGAATAGATTAGTGCTTTTTTTACAGAAATATTAAATAACTGTTTCTTTTTGATGCGAAAAGAACTATTTTTGGTTTGCATTTTTAACGGGGTGTAGCGCAGTCTGGTAGCGCACTTGGTTTGGGACCAAGGTGTCGGGGGTTCAAATCCCTCCACCCCGATTGAAAAATCGCTTGCGCCCTTAGCTCAGTTGGATAGAGCAACGGATTTCTAATCCGTAGGCCGCAGGTTCGAATCCTGCAGGGCGTGTTTTCCTCAAGCCCAAAAACCTTCTATCCTATATTCTAAATTGGTAACACTACTGGCTCCTGTTTTTATCGTGTATACTACCCCCGGTTCTTTATTATCTTTATTCTATGTCTTTGCTTATATGTAGTTTATGGATCGAAAGAGTAGTATAGTTCACCTTTGCGGAGTTTCACATTTTTGCCAATACATCTGTTTTTCTCTAATCATACAGAAGTGCTTATGGATCAGTTCCATGAGCTTGTACATGAGCAATGGATCGATCCTTTAAACCCACCCTCAGTTATCATTCAGAATAGGTTGATTGAAAAATGGCTGAAGCTTGAGATGGCATACCGTGATGGTATTACTGCTGGTCTGCGGGGCAGTTATCTTGAGCAATGGCTATGGGATATCGTGGCTCAACCAGAGGAGCATATGATAAAGCCAGAGGATCTTCAGTTGGCTATTATGGATGTATTTAATGATGAATCCGATCAGACCGGTTTGGGTGATGAGGTGTTTGAGCCGCTTAGAAACTATTTAGACACTCAGGACAAAGCCGCCCGGGCCCGCAGATCTATCCAGCTTAGCTTGCGGCTTGCAACTTTGTTTTTGGAATATCAGATAAACAGGCCCCTTATAGTGCAAAACGGAGAGATTGTAAGCTATGGATGGGGGATACTTGATGAAAACAACAAGATGTATCACCCTAAACTTTTTTCTCAGCACATTCGAGTAAAGGAGAGAAAAGAACAGGCCAGTAACTATGAAGCATGGCAGACGGCTCTTTTTGAAAAAGCACGTCCCCGATTACCTGAAAACTATTATACGCTTCCGGAGATATGGCTTAAGAGGTGGGATTTGGTAGCTGTAGCGGAGCAGGTAAAAGCGTTACAGGGGCAGGGCCCTGTGCTTTTTGGTACCAGTGGGCTTAGTCTGTTTCATCGCCATTGTCTTGTTCAACTTGCAGATACCAGAAGCTGGGGTGCTTCACTTGACATACCTGTGTTTCTGCTCAATCCCTGCGCCGAATTCTGGGAGGACGTTGAGAGTGACAGAGAACGTGTACGACGCAAGCGAAGAGAAAAAAAGAACAAGCATGCTGCTAAAAAGGTCTTTGAGGCTAAATGGGAAACGATAGCTCAAAGTGAACCCGGTGAGCTTTGGGGAAGTGATACCGATGACAATCGCCTCCTTCAGCTGTGGGGGCAGTCGGGGCGGGATAATATTGCACTGTGGTGCCAGGCGGCAGAGTATGATATTGACTTTAGAGCTATAGAGGCTGAACCTGTTTCAAAAAGCGTGCTTCATGCGGTTCAGGATGCACTGCTTTTCAGAACTACTCAAATCCGGTGTGACTACAGCGCCGATAACTCACTTTCTATTATGGCCATACCGGGTATTCGCCGTGAAGTAGAAGCTGTCAGAGAGAAAATTCTTTATCTTCTTGCAAACGATTCTTCAGTAAGGCTGCATGAAATAGCGGTATTTTGTCCTGATCCGGAAAAATACAGAACTGCATTTTACGAGATATTTAGCACTGTTGCCCCCCATGAGGGACACTATATTCCCTTTGAGTTTACCGAGGATACTGCAGGGGTCAGCCTTTTCAGTGCAGCCATTAAGGACATTTTTACTCTCACTGATCTACAGTTTACACGTGCTCAGGTCTTTTCATTCCTTAGGAATCCTTTGGTGCAGAACGCAAAAGGTATATCTTCTGCTCAGGTGGAAAAGTGGGAAAAATGGGCTGATAGTCTAAATGTATACAGAGGATGGGATGTAAAATGGCGGGAATGGTGTGGCGAAGTAAATCCGGTCAGACAGCATACATGGTGGAGAGCCATCGAACGATTACTTCTGGGCAATTTAGTCGATGAAGAAGTCGCTGTGGAGAACGCCGATGAATCAGATATAGATGCATTGGTTTTGCCTTATTTGGACTTTGATAGTAAAGATGATGATGAGCTTATTGCATTTATATCGACATTAGAAGACCTTTTTGAATCGCTGAGATCGTTTGTTGAACATAACAGAGAAAACAAAAGGATGCTGGCTGAGTGGACCGAAGATATTAAAGATCTTTGGGATGAATGGATCGTAATACCGGCACAGAGTAGTACTCTGGAACGTGATTTCGCACCAGAATCAGTAGTTCGTACTGCGTTTTACGATATGCTTGAACTTTTTGCTAAACACCCGATGGGCTATAATTGGGAAGAGGTAAGACTGCTTATCGAAAGTCACCTTCAGGATGAACTGCCGGGAAGAATAAGTGCGCTTGGTGGCAAACTTATGGTTTGTACCCTTAGTGAAGCGCGCCCATTGCCATGGAAACATGTTTTTGTGCTTGGTATGCAGGCTGGAGAATTTCCTCCCAATGAACGGGAAGATCGACTGGATCTTAGATGGTGGAAACCTATTCCAGGGGATTCATCCCATAGGCGCACCATGCAGTATGCTTTTTTAGAACTTATTCACTGTGTAAGAGAAAGTCTAACGCTCAGCTATCAATGTGAAGATCTTTCTTCCGGGGCACAGCTTTTACCTTGTTCAACATTGCTGGAACTTCAGAGCTTTATAAATGAGTCGGTTCTCAAAAAAAACAGCTCAGAAAACGCTCTGGTTAAAAAAGTAACTCTACTTGCCGAAGAAGATAACGATCCGCTTGTACTACTAGAAGAAGTAAAAATATTAAAAGAGGCACAGAATGCTAAAATGTTGCCTGAAATTGAGCCTTTAGTTTGTTCAAATATGAAAACTTCTGCTAAAAATAATCATTCTGCAGACTGGAGTACTATGCGCTGGTTTCTTTTGAATCCGCTGGAATGTACTCTAAGAAAAAAACTAAAGCTTCTTAATGAAGATGAAAAAGATGCATTGCTTGTGACCGATGAACCGCTTTCATGGGATCATCTTGAGCGTTTTAATATTGTAAAAGAGTGGTTGTCACAGTTGATGAGTGATAGTTTGAGTGGTAATACCATATCTTCCTTTGGGAAGGATGAGTTAACCTCTGTTATGGACATGAGTTGGGAAAAAGTACTTAGGCAAATAACGATTGAAGGCAGGGGGATAGAAAAAGTATTGGGAGATATTTCCTGTGAAGCTATTCGTTCTCAGTTAAGTTTATATCAGCCTCCGTTTTTGGAGCTTTTTCGGGAATTTGATCATTGGAACGTAGATAGTAATTACTTTGAGGTTGGCAAGGAAGGTGTTCTTGAGGGTAAAACGCCGCTTTTTATCAGGTATTATAAAGAAGATGATGAAGCGATCGTTATCTGCATGCCTTCAGAGCTAAAGATTCGCCATAGGGTGGAGGGTTATTTACTTGCGCTTTGGAGGGCAATGAATGGCAAAAAAAGTACAAAGGTTATTTATATAGCGAAGGATTGTAAAAAACCACTAAAGTATGTTTATGATATGGAAATTGATGAGGCTGAGGAAATTGTATCATCTGTACTATCAGGTATTCATGATGATAGATGTTCTTTTCATATGCTACCAGTTGAAGCATTGGAGGGACTATTGGATAAAACTAACTGCAGCTGTAAGGATTGGAGCAGCAGTTCTATTCAAAAGTGGATAGATAACCAGTTGGAAAATTCTTTTACTCCTGAGTACCGTATACGTTTGGATGCTATGCAGCTTGTAAGGTGGCAGTATCCCCAAAATGTTGAAGACCTTGTTCTTCCTAGGCTCAAACATTTGTTATTCTCTTCTCCGGAGGCTTAGATGATCAATAGTGAACAAATACCAGTTTACCTTCAAATGATTCCGGAGAGTGCTTCAAGCTGGAAACATGGAGTGATTGAGGCAAGCGCGGGAACAGGAAAAACATATAATATAGAAAATTTGCTTATAGAGCTTCTTAAACTCCCGCCTGAAATGGTGCCCGGTGAGGAGAACCGGACTGAACGATTGAACCTTTCAGAAATTCTTGTTGTAACCTTTACTGAAAAAGCCACTGGTGAATTAAAAACCCGAATACGTGAAAAGATTGAATGTGAAATAGAGGCCCTCGATAAACGTCATAGGGCGCTGCACTCACATCTTCAGGACTGTTTGAACCGCTTTGACGAAGCTTCAATATTTACGATTCATGGATTTTGCAAAAAGTTCCTTGATAGTTTTGCTTTTGAAAGCAAATTGTCACTTGGACCAGAGCTTAGGGATGAGCATGAACTCGTTCTTCAGTTTACCAGAGATTGGATAAGAAAAGGGGGGCTTGAAAAGATTGATAAAACAATGGCTCAACGCCTTTTGGCAGGAGGGCCCGAAAAATTCATTACTACCCTGAATAATATAATGGTTCACACTGAGTGTAAAGAAGATGTACTACTTCCTTTTAGTGATCAGCTAGCTGCAGATTTAATAACTTTAGAGGTTCAGCTTCAATCGCATCTCCAACAATTAACGGATGAAGATAGAAGATGGTTCAAAGAAGCTGTTAAGCATGGGGTTATCACTACCGATGAAATAGTAAAAAAAACAGGAAAAGCAAAAACATACAAACTACCTTCGTCTCTTGAGCATTGTTTTAAGGCACTGGTTACGGCAAAGGCTCCAAAAGACATCCTGGCTTCATCATGTAATTTTGAAACGTTTAACCTCCATAAACAAAAAAAACTCTCCAAGGGAATACTAAAATATCTTCTCAAACGTTTCGGGGATCTGTTTCTATCTGTATATGCATTTGGTGTTAGCAATTATGTTGAATCTTGGCACAAGGTATTAAAAGACTGTCGCACCAAATACAGCGAATTTAAAACTTCAGGAAGTCTCATTACTTTTTCTGATATGATCCGTAAAATGAGGCAAGAACTTTCTTCCCGTAATTCACTTCTTCTACAAGCCCTTAGAGATAGATTTAAGTTTGGTATTATTGATGAATTTCAGGACACAAATGAAAATCAGTGGACTATATTTCGCAGAATATTTGTGGATGATCAACCGACTGTTCTAAAAAGAGTTCTTTATGTTGTAGGCGATAGAAAACAGAGTATCTACTCATTTCAGGGTGCTGATGTCCAAACGTGCCTCAAAGCAATGGAAGAGCTGTCTGGGGATGAAAGAAAGTGTATTGATAGAAATTACCGCTCAACACCTGCCATGATTTACAGCTATAATGAACTGTTTTCGAGTTCATGGTTTGTTCAGGAGAGATATAATCATGTGTTGCCGGGTAAAAATGATTCTCAGTTCCCCGCTCTCTTTAATAGTAAAACGGTGCCCTGGGGAGACGCACCTTTAGTACTCTTTGACCTCGGCTCTGAAAAAAGTAATGAACAAAAGAAAAAGAAATTGGTAGAACTTACCGTAGATACAATTAAAGACTTAGTTCAAAGCAAAGGTATAAAAGAGAGTGACATTTGTGTTCTTTTTGAGAAAAACAGCGAAATGCTTCCTGTATTGAATAGATTGAGAGAAGAAGGTGTCAGGGCTACTTTAGGTAGTGAAAAAGGCCTGTTTGAATCCATACAGTGCCTCAATGTGATTTGTCTACTACGATCAATAGCACAGCCTGAAAATGCTCAATGGTTTAAAAACGCGCTTATTACAGAATTCTTTTCGGTAGGTATCGAGAGGTTTTCCTCAGACAGCGATTGTTCGGGACAGGAGTGGAGTTTTTACCGCGATAAACTTCAAAAGTGGTTTCTACTTATGCGCAAATCACAATATGAGCAGCTTCTTCACAGCATAATACAAGATACAAATCTTTATGCACGAATAATAAATAGGGAAGATGGGCCAAAAGCGATATCTGCCTACAGACAAATCCTTACCTATACTCTTAAACAGCTGCGAAATGAAAACCTAACCTTCACCCAGACTGTTTCAAAACTATATCAGCTCTATAAAGGTGAGTTGAGTGAGAGTGAAGAGGAAGAGATGTTTTATCGGGAGACCAGCCTTTCGTCAGTTCAGCTTATGACTCTTCATAAAGCCAAAGGCCTTCAGTTTCCTGTAGTATTTTTATGCACCGGAATAGGCGGCCAGAGTAGATCATTAACAACCTGTCGCGTCCGGGATAAGGATAAGATGCGTTTGGCAATATCACCTCTTTCCGATGATCTGAAATCAAGGGTAAAGGAACAGGAAATTAATGAAAGACGGCGGTTGTGGTATGTAGGTTTAACTCGTGCCAGCCATCTTCAGTTTGCTCCTCACTGGAATCTTGAAAAAAAGAAAGAGTGCACTGCCGGATGGTTTCTTGATACCGCATTTGAGGAACTACTGAAACGCCAACAACAGGAGCAACCTCATACGCCCTGGGTAGCTTCTGTCACCAAAACTCAACCTGAGAATAAAGATGGAATACGCAAGGAAACTGAACCAGTGCAGGAGGAACTAAATCTATTTGATACCACGATACCCGAAGAGGAACTAGAGAGAAGAGGGGTGAATAATCGCAGAAGAATTCAAACATCTTATACTTCACTAGCGCACGGGTATACAAATTCAGGACATTTACTTTCTACATATGGAGGAAGGATCGAACCGGGGGATGAAAATAATGAAGTAATAGTATCGGCTAAGGAGAGAGAGGTGTTTTGGGAAAACAATTTGCCTCCGGGGGCAAAAACCGGTAACATACTTCACGCTGTATTCGAGCAGATAGATTTTGCTGTAGCAAGAGACAGCGCTTCTCCGGAGGAGATGTTAAATATAAGTGATACGGTATCAATTATTGACTATCAATTACAAAAGCAGCAGCTTGGGTCCAGTGATAAAACTGAACGGAGGTTTCAGGTAGCCCAAATAGTGTGGAACACTCTGAACGCTTCTGTACCTCTGGGTCAAGGTGAATCAATCAGGCTCGCTGATCTATCTCTCAATGAAAAAATATCGGAACTGGAATACTATTATACTTTTAATAGAAGAGGTGTCTCTTTTTGTAAGAATGAATCAGCAGGAACCGTTTTCGGTTTCATGGATCTGGTTTTCTTGTACAATAATAAATACTGGGTACTGGATTGGAAAAGTAACTTATTACCAGACTATGAAGAAGCAACTATTCATCAGGCTATGATAGATCAACAGTATACACTCCAGGCTGCGCTTTATGCTGGAGCTTTAAATCAGTATTTATTAACATTCAAAGGAAGTGAAAACTACTCTTTGGGTGGAGCAATCTATATGTTTTTAAGAGGGCCACAAGCGGGTAATTCTTCCGGGGTATGGGTAAGAGATTTCAGCTGGCTCCAAAGGGCTTGGGATGAAGCATTGGAGGAGTTTGGGAACAAAACTATTGGCGATCGTCTGGCTATGCTTGCAGGAGGTGAGAAAAGATGAAGGACGCTTCCTTTGCAGTAAAGTACCTTTGTGCACTGGTTCAGTCCGGTCAGCTTACCCCACTGGAAAGACGGCAGCTACGGTTCCTTTACCAGACCATTCATCCCGGTAAGTCATTTCCCAAAATTGAAAAAGACACCGTAGCCGAAGTAATGGTGTGCCAATCCCATTCAGAATGTCAGCTTGTAGCAGAGAGCATAGATGAACCACTGCTTCTTTTATTAACCCTTTTGTTTGCAGAACTTCATAATGGAAGTATAGTTTTACCTGCTTCAGACTACAATGAATTTATTGAAGCTGCTATGTCTTTTGCTAATGTTGCCATGAGTCACGAGGAAAGTGCTGTCTCCGGTATACTATCTGAGAATGAATGTTTACAATCGTTGAAGGCCCTTTATGAGCGAGTTAAAGAAATATCGTTTGATTTTGATAAAAAAGCATCTGTTCTTGTAAAAAGGCATGAAGGGTTCAGTTTTCAGCGCCTTTTTAGAGCAGAGGAAAAAATAAAACAAAACTTAACAGTCAGGCTAAGTGGGCAAAATGAATCATTTACTCCAGGTCAAATTATCGAAACCTTTGCATCTTTAGATCTCCCTGCTTCGCTTCATTATCGCCAGGCTGCAGCTGTTTTTTTATGTTGCTATAAGGATACTGTAATTATATCTGGCGGCCCGGGCACAGGTAAAACAACCGTTGTTCTTGCAGTAATACGAACTCTTTTACGATTAGATAAAACTCTTGGTGTAAACAGTATCGCTCTCTCTGCTCCTACCGGACGGGCTGCAGCAAGGCTTCAGGAGAGTATTTTGCAGGGCTTGGTGAGTTTCTCAGACGACCAAAGCCCCGAACATCAGTGTAAAAACATAAAATCAACAACCTTGCATAGACTTTTGGGCTATGATGGAAGCAAGGGGAGGAATAAATATAACAGAGATAATCCTCTACCTTATGCTCTTGTTGTCGTGGATGAAGTAAGTATGATTGACGTGCACCTTTTTGCAAGCCTGCTTGAGGCTTTGGCTCCAGGAACCAAATTGGTGCTTCTGGGTGATAGAAATCAATTGCCGAGTGTTGATGCTGGGGCTATACTTGGTGACCTCACCAGCAATTTTTACCTCCGATCGCAGGGCACTTTTACCGACGAAATGGTCTCCTGTGCAAAGGAGCTGATGTCGCTTTCTAACAGCCATGTCTCTCCTTTAAATGAAACCGAAAATTTTGAACACCTTAAGTGTGAAGAGAACCATCAATCTTTGCTTGAAGACCACGTGGTGATCCTTACCAGGTCGTACCGTTTTAGAAAAAATATTGCCAAGGCATCTGAAACCCTCCTCAATGGAGTATCAACCTTAGAGCTGAAAAGGTATGGTAATCCCCTAATAGAAGACCTAGATACTGGTAATATCTCTGAAGATGGTATTGTCGCAGCTGTGAGTAAAGAATATTCCTGGGAGGATACCCTTGAACATTGGAGCGAGTTGCTTTTTCCAAAGCAGTGGTTTATAATGGCTCAGGATTTGGGAAATGAAATAGGGGATATTTGTGAAGAGTATATACCATTAGCCAGGCAATTGATTGAAGGACTGGGAAAAGGCAGAATTTTATGTCCGCTCAGGAGCGGAGCATGCGGCGTTGAAGAGACAAATGCTTACCTTCAAAAAAAACATTCCGCTTCATCGGTTTTGGCTTTATATAGTGGAATGCCCATTATGATACGGTCTAATGATTACAGTTTGGGCATCTATAATGGGGATGTTGGTGTTATAGTAGGGAAACATAACCAGAATATGAGAGCGCTCTTTTTCATTGATAACACCTATCGTTTGCTGCCTGTAGAGATGCTGCCTGATTTTGAGGCAGCGTATGCTATAACCATTCACAAATCACAGGGAAGTGAATTTACACGCATTTTAGTGGGGCTTCCTCAAAGGGATAACGTGCTTATTACTAGAGAGTTGCTTTTTACTGCTATTACCCGATGCAAAACGATGTGTGAGATATTCAATTGGGAAAGGTGTTGGGTGAGTGCGGCTATGAGCAGGGCAATACGGAGAAGGAGCGGGTTGAGGGTCTGAAAATTAGGTACGGACTAACTTTTACATTTTCTGGACAGTCCTACATTATAACCACCCCAAGTTTTTTGCGCATATATAAGGATAAGATTTTTGTGGCTAAGTGAAAGGTGCGATCAAAGGTACGGACTGTTTATAGTATCTTATCGCTTCATAGTTTATTTTAACAACACACTAGAGGTTTAGGTTGTTTGTAATTCAGGTTATATGTTCCAGGCAGGTAAATATTGGAATATAATGATAGTGATCAACCACTTTAGGAGGAGAGTCTTACTATAAGGACAATTCCTTAAACAGAAAGTCCTAGGTTCTACTTAAGTATACTATGGAGTTATTTCAATGGTTAATGTTTGGCGAGGGGATTTGATTAAGTTCTTTGTGATATCTTTTCCTACCCTGTTTAGCCAAGCGTGAAACAGATCCAATACTGATCTTTAGGTACTCTGAGATTACAGAGCAGGGAATGAGTTCTAATTCATGCACCAGATAACAAAAACTTGCTCGGGCTTGGGTGACCATGTTTATTCTACCACGTCTAAATAATGCATATGGTTCTATTTTGTGAGTATTGCAGACTGATTTCATCGTGGTTTTAAGTACGTATGGATAATCTGAAACGCGATGCTTTCTGTTGAGATTTTTCTTGTACTTTTCAAGAGTTTCTTTTACATATTTGGAGTCTCCAATTACAGCAGGCCATCCTTTACACGATATTTTTATTTCCAGATTATTAGTTTCTGGTAATTTACCAGCACACTTCAAGTCATCGAAGCAAAAATTATCATCGCAATAGGATCTATAATTATTTACCCCTTCTAGTCGATTTTTGCCAAATCGTACCAGGCACTCATCTCTGTCCTGAAAACTTTCACCTATGGATCCAGGTTTCCCAATTAAAAACCCATGTCCACACCATGAGTAACTTTCTAATTGTTCTAATGACCGAACTTTACCGGCCCTAAGGGGGTTAAGATGAATGTATTTGATTAATTGAGAAGCATATCCCTGGTCCTGACAAATTACTGATTTAAATCGGTTTTGAAACAAATATCCCCGTCTTTTATGTCTTTTATTATAATATTGAGCATATCCCCCATTCAATGCTCGCATAAGCTTACTCATGGGTAGATAATTTGTTCTAACGAGTAGGTGGTAGTGATTATCCATCAATGTCCAGGCGTAGCACTTATATCCAGTTTTCCTTAACCCCTCTTTAAGTCTTTGAAGAAAGTCGTTTCTATCAGAATCGTCAACAAAAAGATCTCTCTGTTCTATGGAATGAGCCATTATGTGAGCTAAGGCACCGGGTACTTCGATTCGTCTTGTGGTAGGCATGTGATCCCCTTCGATAAGAGTAAGGAAAAATGCTGCCAATGAATTATGCAAAATAAATGCCAAATGTGCAAAAGGTTTTTTAAATGTCCAAAACAGTGAGATTAAAGAAAATACCTACTTCCATTCTCAGATTGAGAAAAACTTTGAGACTAAAAGCTAGTCCGTACCTAAAGAGCGATAAAAGCATAAAAGGCAGTCCGTACCCTACAGTCAGCAAAAAAAAGTTGACCAAAAGACTCCCCGTAACTAATTTATTAAACAGTACTCTCATTTACGACCTCTTTTTTCCAGTTTAAAATTCACTAAACCAACGAAAGCGCGGGTAATGGATGCTTGCTAAACTGCGTTCAATGGCTGTTCTCGGTATTGATGCATTCGAAGTGGGTATAGAAGCAGATGTTTTTGACATGGTTCCGGCTTTTACCATTGTGGGATTGCCTGACGGTGCGATAAGGGAGTCTCGGGAAAGGGTAATGTCAGCGGTAAAAAATTGTGGTTACGAATTTCCACCCAGAAAAGTCACTGTCAATCTGGCCCCGGCTGATGTAAAAAAGGAGGGTTCTGCTTTTGATTTGCCTATTGCGGTGGGGCTGTTGATGGCCTCGGGGCAGGTAACCATCTCAGATTTAAACGACTTTGTTATAGTAGGAGAACTTTCACTCGATGGTTCTGTAAAAAAAGTTAAGGGTATGCTCTCTATGGCTATCTGTGCCAGGGATATGGGTATAAAAGGAATGATTATTCCAAAAGATAATGCCAGGGAGGCTTCCGTTGCAGAAGGTGTTTCTATATATCCCGTTGAAAATCTTTCTGAGGCCATCGCTTTTCTTCAGAAACTTGAGCCTATCACCCCACACTCCACAGATCTGGGAGCACTTTTCAATCAGGCAAGAAAATACGGAGTTGATTTTAAGGATGTTAAAGGGCAGGAGCATGTTAAACGGGCTCTTATGGTTGCTGCTGCAGGATCACATAATATTCTTATGATTGGTCCACCTGGTTCAGGAAAAACCATGCTCGCCAGGCGACTGCCCACCATACTGCCCGATCTGTCGCTCAATGAAGCCCTTGAAACTACAAAAATTCACTCTGTCGCCGGACTCCTCGATTCTTCAACTCCACTTTTAGCGGTACGCCCCTACCGCTCACCACACCATACAATAAGTGATGCCGGTTTGATCGGGGGTGGCTCCTATCCCCGTCCCGGTGAAGTGAGCCTTAGTCATCATGGCGTATTGTTTCTTGATGAACTTCCGGAATTCAATAAAAACGTACTTGAAAATCTACGTCAACCGCTTGAAGATGGAAGGGTTACAATTTCCAGGGCTGCAATGTCTCTTTCTTACCCTGCCCGCTTTATGTTAGCAGTGGCTTTAAATCCCTGCCCCTGTGGCTACTATACAGATACAAGGCATAACTGTACCTGTGCACCACCTCAGATTCAGCGCTATATGTCAAAAATTTCCGGCCCCTTACTGGATAGAATCGATATTCATATCGAAGTTCCAGCACTAACCTATGAAGAGCTTTCGCAGAAAACTCCGGGGCTGGATTCTACATCTTTGAGAAATCAGGTGTGTCAGGCCCGTAGCATTCAGCTTGAGCGTTTTGGGGGAAAAAAGAAAATATTTTGCAATGCGCACATGGAGTCTCGGCATATAAGAAAATATTGCGATCTGGATGATAGTTGCCTTGAGCGTCTAAAAAGTGCCATTGAAAAGCTGGGCCTTTCTGCACGGGCCTATGACAGAATTCTGAAAGTTGCAAGAACAATAGCAGATATAGAGGGGGAGGAATGCATACGTTCACCGCATATCTCAGAAGCGATTCAATATAGAAGTTTAGACCGTAAGTTGTGGCTTGGTGATACCTGAGAAAAAATGGGCATACATAAACAATCAAATAAGCTCAGCTAAGAAAACTGGTATGGGCAACAGGTGTGATCGTTTCATGGTAAGTGGATGGAATTTCTCCACAAAAACCTCATTGTCGACCTTATTTTTGGCGAGTCTATTTGGTTATTCGGACCGTTCACATTGTTGCATTTTGGGCTGGTAAAAGGAATGAAGGCAATATTTTTAGTGTGATATATTGCTACACTTAAGACATCTTTACTTCCAAAATGCTACGCTTGCGCTTTGGGGCGCAGGTCTTAAAGAGCCCCGGGCAATAGGTCCGGTTGTTTGTAGTAAGACCAAACCTTACTTCACCACTACCCGTATTCCCCTCGATGTGTGGTGATTGCTGAGTCTGATGAAGTAGACTCCCGCTGGTGTGTTGCTGGTATTCCAGCTAATTACCTTGCCGTTTGACGCCCCCAGTCTCTCTATGACCTTCCCCTGCATATCAATTACTGATACGCGCGGAGCTTCTGTACTGCTCCAACCGCTCATATCAAGGGTGACCGTTTGGCCCTGCACAGTATGCAGCTCTTTAATAGCACGTTTAGCTGGTTTATAATCTGCTCTGGTGGTATGAACGGGGCTAAAGTAGAAACTGTATACTGAATCGGTGTTAACTTCATAGATGACCTGTGGTGAGGTGGTATAGTCAACGGTATCTCCCGAAACGGAGTCTACCATACCGGCTATGATGGTAACTAATGAATATCTCAGGTCCCGGTTGATTTCAAAATTACCTTTGTGGTCACTAGTAACGGAGTTATCAGTATTATGCGATAAAGATTGTTCCTCAACGGATTCACTCAGAGTACCTGTACCCTTTTCAAAAGTATCTCCCTGGTAGGGTGGTTCATACTGCTCTCTTCCCGGATCAATTACCCCGTAAAGAGGCCGTGCATCACCGGGAGGTATGGGTTCATAATATGGTGGTGGTAATATACCGTATTCCGGCATTACAATGTACGTTTGGCTGAAGATAAGTCTGGTGTTGGTTATAGCTGTGGAATCGGATGCACGAAGAGCTCTTCCTCTAAAGTTTTTACCATCTGATAATGATTCATTGCCGAAAGCTTTTGGGCCCTGGCCGCTTACAACACAGAAAAATGCAAAAAAAAGTGTAACGGCTTTAGCGTAGAGTAAAACAGCTGAGTGCCAGGACCAGCGTGAAGCTCTGATGATCTTTTTTCCCATATAACACTCCTAATTGCAGGGCTGTGATAGTATCTGTGTCAGCAATGCTTTTAGTTATAATGTAAAAAATCATTATACTTAATATATAATAATATTCTCACTTATGAGTTTATAGAGAGAAATAAATGTATACAGGTGTTTTTATATAGACATAATAACGAACACTGTACAATCTCAGTAATTTGACCAGGCAATCTCAAGTTATTTGGCCTGTCCATTCACCTCTTTGCTTCAATTAATTTGAAAAAAGGCATCTATGGGAAATTATATTTTATTAGCATTTTTTTTGGAGAAATAAAAATGAAACTACTTATAGCATATGCGAGTGCTTCTGGATCAACATCTCAAATAGCCCAATGTATTGCAGAAACTATGGGTAAGCAGGAGCATATTACTGCTGAAGCAAAATCGGTTAAAGAGGTGAAAGCTACCGAACAGTATGATGCCATCATTTTGGGCTCAGCTATAAGGATGGGCCGTCCGCTCAAAGAGATGGTAACGTTTGCTTCAAAACGTGCAACAGTCCTTCAAACAAAAAAGGTTGCTATATTTGCGGTTTGTATGGCTCCCCAAAATGATAACCCCGAAAGCCAGAAAGATGCTTCTACCTATCTTGAACCAATCAAGCAGTTTGTTAAACCTGTATCAGAAAAACTGTTTGCAGGCAAAATTGATCCCCAAAAATTGAAATTATTCCCAAGGTTGGTTTTAAAGGCAGTAAAGGCTCCCACTGGAGATTTCAGGGACTGGGATGGCATAAAAACGTGGGCTAAGGAGTTAAGTGTGATACTTCAGGAGGTCTGAAACAAGGTTAACAGAAGTTCTTTGCGATCTCCTTAATTCTACTCATTATGCCGTTTACTCCATTGGCACGGGAGGGAGAAAGCTTTGAATGGAGACCACTTTTTTCTAAAAAAAACAGCTCAGCATTAGCTACATCTTCTGCGGGCTGATTATTAAGGATCTCCGTAAACAGGTGTAGTATTCCTTTTATAATAAGAGAATCACTGTCAACAAGATAAAATATTTTGCCATCAATGATTTGGGCACTTATCCATACCTGAGACTGACAATCGGATATAAGATTGTCTTCTGATTGAAAGTTTTCCTTTAAGTTGTTATGCGTTTTCCCCTTAGTGATCAAAAATTCATAACGATCCCAGTCATCGAGCGCGCTTATAGTAGTGGTGATTAGGTTTTGTTTCTCATTTATGTTCATAAAACCCCTTGCAATTTCTAAGTTAACAAATTTAACACTCTTTTAATGCCCTGAATAAAGAGATCAATCTCCTGATTTGTATTGTATAGTGCGAAGCTGGCTCTGATACAATTTTTAATACCAAGTCGTTTCATAAGTGGTTGGGCGCAGTGCGTACCTGAGCGGACAGCTATTGCCATTCTGTCTAATAAGGCTGCAACGTCGTATGAAGAGATACCATCTATATTAAAGGAAAGTGCTCCTGTTCTGTTGGTTTGAGGTCCATAAATGGTGATATGCTCCAGTTCCATCAGTTTTTGGGTGGCATACTCCATGAGGTTTTTTTCATGTTGCTCAATGGAATTAAGACCGATATCGTTTAAAAAGTCGATTGCTGCTTTGAGGCTCAATGCCCCGGAAATATTTGGAGTCCCTGCTTCAAATTTATTGGGCGGAGAGCAAAATTCGGTAGAAAAAAGATCAACAGATGAGATCATTCCACCCCCATATTGATAGGCAGAGATCGTATCCAGCCACTTCTTTTTGCCATACAGTACCCCGATTCCGGTTTGGGCATACATCTTATGTCCGGAAAATGCCACAAAATCACAGTCCAGCTCTTTAACATCGATTTTGGTGTGTTGTATACATTGAGCTGCATCCAGCACTACAGGTATATTGAAGCTATGAGCGGTTTTGATTATTGCATTAACAGGGTTCACTGTACCAAGAACATTAGAGACCATAGTGATGGCTATCAGTTTTGTTTTTTGGGTAATTAAAGAGAGCAAAAGATCGGCTCTGAGTATTCCGTTGTCGGTGATAGGAATGACTTTAAGAGTTGCTTTTTTCTGTTTACACAAAACCTGCCATGGAACAAGGTTTGAGTGATGTTCCATCTCTGAAATAATTATCTCATCACCTTCCGACACATTAACAGCTCCAAAACAAGTGGCAACCATATTAATGGCTTCGGTGGTACCACGGGTGAATATAATTTCACTGGAGTTTTCCGCTCCTATAAACTCCCTTACTGATTCCCTGGAGCTTTCATACATCTCAGTGGCTTTTTCACTAAGATAGTGTATTCCACGATGAATATTTGAGTTCCATTGACAGTAGAATTGTGAGACACTATCGATTACCTGTACCGGCTTGTGAGTGGTAGCAGAATTATCAAAATAAACAAGGGTAGAACCATTGATTTTCTTTGATAGAATGGGAAAAGAAGATCTAACTCTTTCTACATTCATCATATATCAGAGTAGGTTAGTTAGATGTTACAAGTGAAAACCAGTTCATCGAATCATTATGAAATTCCTTTGGTTTGAAACCAGCCGATTTCAATTCACCAGCAATTTGAGATAAGGTGAATTTGTAGGAATTTTCGGTGTGGATTCGCTCCCCTTTTCTGATATGCATCTTAAAAGGCATGCATGGACTTGATATTTGCATCTCACGGAGCGCCTCAATGTGCATTTCTATTCTTGAATGCCGCTCGTTATAGAATGCTCGATGACAGAAATTTTGAATGTCGAAATTGGAATGTAGTACACTGTTTGCAACATTTAGTATGTTTAAGTTGAAATCAGCAGTGATGTTTTGGGAATCGTTGTATGCACTTTCTAAAATAGATTTATCTTTTATTAAATCAACACCAAGGATAAACAGGTCCTTTTCAGTCATTACCTTTCTGAGATTTTTGAAAAAGGATTTCCTCTTATAAGAGGAAAAATTTCCAATTGTTGATCCCAGAACCATGAAAAGGCGTTTTCGACCTCCTGAAATTGTGTTTATTTGTGTAAAAAGATCTCCTACGATTCCTTCTAATGCAAGGCCGGGATATTTAACTGTAAGGCTTTCGGTGGAATCATCGATAGCCTTTCTGCTTATATCAACAGGAATATACCGTGTAGAATCTAAGTTACCGTTAAGTGAATCAAGAAGTGTTGAGACCTTTTGGCAGTCTCCACTTCCTAACTCTACAATGTCACACTCTGTAAGAAACTCAATTAGGTGAGGAGATAGTTGTTTAAGGAGCTTTACTTCTAATTTAGTGACGTAGTATTCCGGTAGTTGGGTGATTTTTTTGAATAAATCTGATCCTAAATCATCGTAAAAAAACAAACTTGCTATTGCCCGTGGAGATTTTATTAACCCATCAATAAGCATTTCAACAGCCTTTGTTTTTTCCATCCCAAAACAGGTGTCAGCAGTTGCTTTGGGAACATCTTTTACCATGCTTTGATCTTTTACGCTCATACTTTCCCGCCAATCCATTTTACTTTATAATTTACTTATTTAGTTATTACTGGATTTGTGGGGTCATTACTCCACTCAAACCATCCCCCGTCAAAGACTGAAATATTGTGATAGCCCATAAACCATGCATTCATAAAAGCTTCACTGGCCCGCCAGCCGGTGCCACAGTAAAAGGAGTTGTGTTTGTCAGGAGTTATTCCCACATTGTTCCACATTGTTTCAATCTGATGATATTCTTTTGTAGTATGATCGACATTTCTATAGTTTTCCATATGATATGCATCGGAACCACCTTCCGCAAATACTGCACCTGGTATCCTACCTTTTTTGTTTATATAATTGTACCCGCTTACCTCACCTTTATATTCCTTGCGGCTTCTAACACATACCAAATTGCAGAGCGGATCTTTGAGTATGCCTTTAGCTTTGTCAATGTTTGTGAAATATTCCGGGTGCAGGGGTATGGGAGCTCTAAACTCTGTTACCGGCTTCTTCTTTACCCATTCTGTAGAAAGCGCATAGCTTTCATCAATCCAGGCCTGGAGCCCACCATTAAGAATTTTCACCTCTTTTACACCAGCATAACGCAAAATAACCCCCGCTCTCATTGCTCCAAGATGTCCGGCATTACTTCCGGGGAAGGGCTGGTTGTTATGTGGCGAGGAAAACTTTCCATAGAGAATGACTGTTGTATCTGTTGTAATCCCACACTCTTCAAGAGCCTTTTTAAGTTCTTCCGGGCTGCGACGGTTCCAGGTTTGTGGGTCCTCTAACTTGTTAGTGTCAAGATCGATTGCCCCGGGAATATGTCCGCTGGTATAGGAATCGGGGTTTTGATAGTGTACGTGACAAAGTATTGTGTTACCGTCATTTATCTTATTTAGTACTGAATACAGATACCGTGCTGGTATCAGGTCTCTATATCTTGACAGCTTTTGCATCGGTTTACTTGGATCCTGACACCATTGTGATATAAATGAGTTGTATAGGGCTAAGTTTGAATATCCGGCACGTTTGAGACGGTTTGCCACCATACCTACCTGGTCATCGCTATTGCCATACAGAATAAGGTAGGATTGTGGATCGATTCTTTTTTCCCTGAGAATATCGGGCCAGTCAATATATCTGGTCCACTTGCAGGGCAGCGACCTTGCACCCCGTATATGGCCTCCTCTTGCTTCATGCTGTAAACGCCACCCATTGTAAGCATCAACAGAGCGTACATCAATCAGTTCTACGTCTGCTCTTCCTAAAAGTGCTGATACCTGTGGTGTTGAGAGCGTATCCATCTGCATATCCCTCTTGTACTATATGGGTGGATAGGTAAAAATGCTATTTCTTCTTATCAATTGTATTTATTAGAGAGCAAAACAGGTGCCCGAATAGGCTTATAGGGGAAAACTTATCCCCGGAGCTGAAATGAGTTTGTTTTCAGGCTGGTAGGGAGGGAGTGTATTTAAATGAGAAAATTTGGCCTATAAACTTTTTGAAAGCAGCCAATTATAGCATCTTATATCATTATAGGCAAACGTTGCAGTCCCAACATGGTCCTGATTGTAATCCACAATTATTCGATCATATTCAGTATACTTGGTATCTGCACTTTTAAGCTTTAATTTCTGAACAAAGAGACTCTCCTTTAAGCGAGATATTTCACCAGAAGAGAGCCACAGGGGTTGTTTCAGCTCATTTTTTGGTACGCGGGTAGGATCAACGGCCCACAAAGCCGCCCATACATGGGGTAGTGCTGCACCTAGATCGAATACACCGTTACCACCATAACTGAAACCGGTGAGATAGGTGCGCTTGGGATCACCATCTTCCCCTTTCTGTATGAGTTCCACAATTTGCCTTAATGCATCACTGAATTTATACCACAGATCTCCACGCTTGGGCATTTGGGCTGCAATAACTATGAACTCATCCCGTGCCATCAGGTGACTGGTGGTTTTAAGAGGCCCGTGACGTGTAAGGCCTTCTCTGATCTCTACCGGAGCCCCCTCATCATACCCGTGAAGAAAACAGAGTATGGGTCTGGGTGAGACGGATTTGGTATCAGGAACAGAAAGCAAACAGGGTAGTGGTAACCCGCAAAGATGATGTAATCTGTTAGGGATCATGATTAAATCCTTTTTTAAGCTGGTGCCGAAAAGCCTTGACGTACATCCTGTCCATAAGATATTTAAAAGTAAGCTTATTGGTGTTTATCAAAACATACTTCCTGCTGGCTTTATCGTGTACTTTTTTCTCTCTTTAAGACAGTTAAACACTCTTAACCTCGTCTGGAGGCATGAAAATGAAACGATTACTTATGATAATGGTAGTAGTATTTCTGACTTTTTCCCACGGAGCGCTATTTGGAGGTGATCATCTTGAGAATGTTACACTTACTGAACTTATCAGCCATACACAAATGAGTTCAAAGGATGATCGATCGGTCAGAATGGTATGGTGGTTACCTGAGGAGTTTTGGGTAATTTCGATGAGGAATAATCCTGCGATGAACCAGGAGTATATCGAGGAGTTTTCTGCTGTTATAAGCGGATACACTATATTTCTTGTCCTTGATGGGACCATTTCTCCCCTTGGAACGATTAATTATGCGCCATTTGAAGAGACAATGAATAATTTGGTTCTTAGTACTGAAAACATGGTTCGTCATCTTCCTCTTCCCAGAAATGCAATCAGTTCAGATCTGAAAATGACATTAGATATGTTTAAGCCCGTTTTTTCAAACATGATGGGATCAATGGGGCAAAATATTCAATACGCAGTGTTTAGGGGTGAACAAGATGAGAGTTTATTCAGTGTTTTGGATTCTACTAATTTCACTATAACAATTCACGATGAGGTTTTTAGGTTTAACCTTCCCTTGGTTTGTTTTTTGCCCCAAAAATGGTGCAATGCGTGTGAAAAACAATTTCAGGGGGACTATAATTTCTGTCCTTACCATGGAATTGAGCTTATTATAAAAAAATCAGGACAATAGGCCATTATAGAAAAAAACATTGTAAAAATCCACAACTATGGCTTATATAATTTTTTTTATTGTTTTGATTTTTTCGACACAGGTACTGCTTTGATTAGGCTTAGCCCTTAATTATCTTTAGATAGAATTTTCTCAATCTCAATCTCGGTTGTTCTCGGCATTTCTTTCAAAATTTCTCATGATGACTAATATCGTTTTCAACAAAATAAATAGCTGCAAGGCGGACTATAGCTATGTCTATTCGAAATAACAATAGTACCTTAACCTCACTTATAATTTTAATTGTAGCCATCCTTTTTTTAATTAATCAGTTTAATTACACTCTTTATCACTCGTTAGCCGAGAATATATCGGTTGTGATTGCTTTTGGTATTTTTATTGTAACCTGGCATACAAGGTTATATAACCAAAATCCATTCTTTCTAATCATTGGTGTCTCCTACCTCTTTATAGGGTTTCTTGATTTTTTGCATATGCTCTCATACGGGCAATTAAATGTATTCGAGGGGAAAACGACCAATGTTTGTACGCAGTTTTGGGTTGCCGCGCGTTTACTGGAGTCAGGTTCATTTTTACTGGCTACACTAATGATAAATAAAAAGCTTAACCTGTTTGCTCTTATCGGTGTAAATACTGCAATAACAGTATTGATTACACTTGACATTTTCTACCTTGGACTTTTCCCTGCCTGTTTTATTGATGGTGAAGGAGTTACACTCTTTAAAATTATTTCCGAATTGGTAGTCATTACGCTATATTTTCTTTCTGCTACTTTAATATACAAAAAAAGAGATGCTTTTGATTTAAAAATAGTCAGAATCCTGCTGCTTGCTCTTGCTTTTGGTATGATTACAGAGTTTCTTCTTATCTTTTTTTCAGAACCCGAGGGATCTTTGTTTTTTATCGGCCATGTAACAAAGATTGCAAGTTTTATTTTAATATATAAGGTCTGTATTGCGGTTCGTCTTGAAGAACCGTACAATACCTTTTTTAAAGACCTTAAGGATAAAGAAGCGGAATTAAAAAAATCCAAAAGAGAGCTTGAGTGCAGAGTTAACCAAAGGACTATTCAGTTAACAGAAGCTAACTATGAGCTTGAAAAAGAGGTGATTAAAAGAAAGAAGCAGGAGGCAAAGCTTAGAAACAGTGAGGAGCGCTTCAGGGTGATTCTGAAAAATGCGGGTCTTCTTGTTGCTCATTGTGATGTAAATATGCGCTATACCTGGGTACACAGTCCATTTTTAAATGTAAAATACGATTTCCTTTTGGAAAAAAGAGATGATGAGCTTGGTAGTGATATAGATTTCAGGCAGCTTCATGAGCTTAAAACAAAGGTTTTAAAAAAGCATAAGGGAGCCAGAAAAGAGATCTTACTGAAAATTGGGGAATTAGAAAAAGTTTTTGATACCATTGTAGAACCGCTTTTGGATAAAACAGGTAAATTTGTAGGCTTAACTATCGCTGCCTTTGATGTAACCGAAAAAAAACAGGTCGAGCAAACGCTTCGTATCAGGCATAAGACGGTGGAGTCTATTTATGCAATAGCAACAACCTACACCGCATCCAGAGAAACGATGTTTGATCAGATCGCTTTAAGTATCGCAAACATTCTAAGTGTTCCACTTGTTGTAATTGGGCGTATTCAAAATGATTGTGTAGAGGCTATCACCAGGTATTACAAAGGAGACTTTACTCATGGTGGAGAGCATGAATTTTGTAACGCACCGTGTGGTAAAATCTTTGAAACACAAAAAACTCTTGAGGTTGAATCCGGTTTTGATTCACAATACCCGAAATTAGAATGTGTTGCAGCTGAATCGATGGAGGCTTTTCTGGGTGTTCCTGTGATTAGCAGAGATGGAAATGTGACCGGTTCCATCTGTATTCTTGATGATAAAAAGAGAAGGTTTTCGTCCATCGAAGTTCATCTGATTGAAATATTTGCACGCTACGCTGCTCAGGAGTTTGAACGTGAGGCGATTCAAAGGGAACTGATGCAGTCCAGGGAGATGCAGATTCTCGGTAAGCTAACTAGCGGAGTTGCTCATGAGGTAAGAAATCCCCTTAATGCTTTATATGCGATTTCAGAAGCGCTTTTTCAGGATCTTGGAGAAAATGATGAATTGAATGTGTATAGAGAACACATACGGGCACAAGTTGAACGCTTGAATGTACTGATGAAAGATTTACTTGATTTTGGAAAGCCAATAGACAAAGAGTGTAAAACAGAAATGGATATAGTGGAAGTCGTTGAAGATGCCCTTTTCTTGTGGCGTAACTCTGATGATAAACAGAAGGTCGACTTTAAATGCAGAATTCCTCAAAAAAAGGTATACGTAAACGGAGTTCTTTCTAAAATACAACAGGTGTTAATTAATTTACTGGATAATGCTTCCCAGCACAGTCCATCGGAAAGCACCATAACCGTTACTACTGAGACCCGAGGGACCTCCAAAATTGAAATTACAGTGTCTGATTGTGGAAAAGGTATAGAGCTGGATGAACCGGACAAGATATTTGAGCCCTTTTTTACCACCAGGAAAAAAGGTACAGGACTTGGTCTTTCTATAGTTAAGCACACTGTTGAACTGCATAAAGGCTCCATCAAAGCGTATAATTCAACTGATGGTCAGGGTGCAAATTTTCTCATATCACTTCCCTGTAAATGTATGTCAGATATATCAAAACAAGAAATAGAAGATGCTAAGGTCTTAAAAAAATGAAAAAAGTCGTCGCGGCTGTAATCTCAGATACTCATAACCTGCTCAGAGCTGAGCTTATTAAACTTTTAAACGGTGTGGATTTGATAATTCACGCCGGTGATATAGGTGATGATGAAATCATGGCTTCGCTTGAAAGCATCGCTCCCCTACACGCAGTAAGAGGCAATACCGATTATTCCGCACGGGCATCCACATTGCCCTTAACCGATATCGTTAGAGTGGGATCAGCTCACTTATACGTTATACATAACATCGCAGGACTGGATATCGATCCTCTTTCGGCGGGTATTAGTGCGGTTGTTTACGGCCACAGTCACAGAGCATGCAGTGAAACTAAAGATGGGGTGCTCTATTTTAACCCCGGAAGCGCGGGACCCGTACGATTCAATCTGCCGGTGACAGTTGGTTTTATTACCGAAGAGAACGGAAAGTTAAGCTCAAGGATTGAGCGGGTTATTTAATACCCCAGTGCTTTTTCTTCAAGTAATGTAATTGCCCCCGAGATTTGATGATTCGTGAACAGGGCGCCGGTTCGGGGCTGCTGTTTAAAACTGTACTCCCGCTCTTTTAATCTAAACGAGAGTGCATAGGAGTGAAGATAGCCTCTGTCCGCCTCAGAATCCATTTTACCATAAAGCGAATCTCCATAAATCGGGGCTCTGATAGATTTTAACGCTACACGTATCTGGTGTGTTTTACCCGTTTGGGGCAGGATCAGATAAAGGCGAAATTTGGGTAAAAGAGAGGTACTGAAAAACCGGGTAAACGCAGGGTTGTTTTGAGTCTTAAGAAGGATCCATTTGCCGTTGCGCCTCTTTTGCATATCGCCACTTATAACCCCCTGTTTTTTTTTAGGCTGATTACCCCCGATGGCAAGATACATCTTTTTAATCGTTTTCTTTCTGAACTGAGAGGCAAGAATTGCTGCACTTTCTTTGTGAAGAGCAAAGAGGAGAAGCCCGGAGGTCATAGTGTCGAGCCGGTGCACAGGATAAAGTTTTTCACTTTCTGTCCACTCTCTGACCTTTTGGGTAAGACCAGTAGAGTGAAAAGAGACCCCGTGATCTTTATCGATAATGCAGAAATGTTCATTTTTGTAAACTGGTGTAAACAGAGGTACTCCTACAGTTTGTTTTTCTTTGAGTTTTCGGAACCTCTTTTCAGGCATCCTGGTCCATATTTTTTAAGTACGTTGTCTACGGCTTTTTCCGCGTTTTGAAGTGTTTGTATGTGCTCATCCTGGTAAAAGAGGTTGAGTTGATGGTCCCGGCCAAAGTCACAGATCCCTATACCGATAAGTCTGAGAGTGGTGTCACGTACCTGAGAAACAAGCTTCAGCCCATACTCATAAATCACTCTGGATACATCGCAGGGACAGGGTAAAGGCATTCTTTTGGAGTGGCGGGAGAAGTCGGGTCTTCTATAGGTAAGAACAACTGTTGATCCCTTCAGGTTACTATCTCTTGCCTGTCTTGCAACGTCCTGAGACAGTGATAAGAGTACCGTTTTCCACTCCTCTCTGTTGGAACAGTCACGAGAAAAAGTATGCTCTCTGGAGATTGACTTTGGTTTCTTAGGTGGTTCAACGTTTCTTTCATCTACACCCCTGCAAAGATAATAGAGAGATGCACCCTGCTTCCCAAGCTTTTTATGAAGGTAATCAAACGGGCACTTCTGAAGATCCCCTGTGCTTACTATGCCTAATTCATAGAGCCTTTCTTTGGTCTTCTGACCAACTCCCCATATTTTACTTACAGGGAGTGTAGAAAGCCACGCTGTAATCTTATCAGTAGCAAAGGGTACCACAGTTATTCCGTTGGGTTTTTTATAATCTGAGGCTATTTTTGCCAAGAATTTATTGGGAGCAACTCCTATGGATGCACTCAGGGATTGTTGTTCCCTTATCTTCTCTAAAATCTTTTCAGCCGCATTCAGGGGTTGACCAAAAAGCCTGGCGCTTCCGGTCATATCAAGAAAAGCTTCGTCAACCGATATTTGTTCGATAAGAGGAGAAAAGGAGCGCAGGATATCCATTATCGCCCTTGACGCTTTCACATACGCATCCATCCTTGGCTTAAGGAAAATACCATGCGGGCAGCGACGGTAAGCCTCACTAACCGCCATAGCAGAGTGAACACCAAATCTCCTTGCCTCATAACTTGCAGCGCTTACCACGCCCCGTTCACCGGGCCTTGCGCCAACGATGACAGGTTTACCCTGTAAGCCGGGATTATCACGCTGCTCAACAGAGGTAAAGAACGCATCCATATCGATGTGAAAAACTACTCTCTGTTTATCCATTTGCTTACCTGTGCGTCGCGAAGAAAAACTCAGGGTAACGTTATCTGAGCTTTCTCTTTGTTTCTTCTGAATAGTATTATTTTAAACCCTAAAACCTGCACTTTTTGCGCTCCTGTTTTCCGGCAGATCTCCTCTGCTGCTTCATTGCGATCAAGCCCCGAAGACTCCAGCAGATTTATCTTTATAAGTTCATGATCATCGAGCGATTCTGATATCTGTGAAATAATTCCTTCACTTAAACCATCTTTGCCAATTTGAATCACAGGGTTTAATGAATGAGCCAGACCTTTAAGATACTGGCGCTGTTTAGTGCTGAGTTGTGACATCTGTTGTTGTTCCTTTTCCTATAAACATGAAAGCTCTAAAAATAGTTTTTTCCAACCAAAAAGTCTCTCCAGCATAAGCTATCTTAATAGTGAGCGGCTGAAAATACGTTTTGGGTGCAGACGGAATTGGCTTTGTTTTTTGTCGGTCTCAGAGTATCTTTTCATAACTCCTTGCATAATAGTAGGTATGCTGTAGCAGTGTACTGTCGTGTATTGGCGAACCAAAATCGCAAAACAGGCCAGATTCAATGAGTTTAGGACAACAAACCATGGATGAAAAAGGAATTCGGTCCCAAACTTTTGCAGAAGAATTTAGCATGAAAGACACAGATAACTTGAACAGGCCGGGTCTGTTAGAGATCTTTTGGATCTACTTTAGAGTTGGTGCACTAACTATTGGTGGTGGTTTGGTGATGATTTCGATCATCCGCCATGAGCTAACCCGCAAAGGGTGGATCGATGATGATACCTTTGTGGAGGAATTCACCACTGCTACAAGTATCCCGGGCGCAATAATCGTGAATTTTTCTCTTTTGCACGGTTACAGGATGCGGGGTGTGGGTGGAGTGTTGATTAGCCTTTTGGGAGTAGTGTTGCCCTCATTTATTATTATGGTTTTGGTTGCAGCGTTTCTCTTTCCCTATTTTGATCATGCCGGCTTTTCAGGCTTCCTAAAGGGAGCATCAGCGGCTGTGAGCGCCATTTTAGCTTACACTGCACTCACTTTTGGAAAATCGGTGTTAAAGGGTCCTCTACAGGTAATGTTGGCACTTTGTGCACTTATTTTGGCGCTTCTGCCCCAAATACATCCTGTAGTGGCATTGATAGCTATCGGTGTAGTGGGAAACTTTCTTCTTGTGAGAAGAAAAAACAGGGAGGAAACTGAATCATCTGATGGTTGAGCTGTTTTTGTTTATAAGCTTTTTGGTCATTGGTGTAGGTGCTTACGGTGGGGGGATTGCTACGATACCGCTCATTGAACATGAACTGGTATTTGTACGGCAGTGGTTAACACCTCAGGATATGGCTGAACTTATTGCGGTGGCTCAAATGACACCCGGGCCCATTGCAATCAATGCTGCAACATTTGCCGGTTACAGAGTCGCTGGATTTACAGGTGCTCTTGTTTCGACTATAGCAGTTATAACACCATCACTTATTCTTTGCTCACTGTTAATACATTTCTTTAACAAACTAAAGAACACTGATCTGGTGCAAAAAGTAAAAAAAGCGGTTTCACCTGCGGTTATGGGGTTAATACTGAGTGCTGTAGTAATCTATGGCCAAAGCTCTGTTGCAGATATTACCTCATTGAGTATCGCACTTGTCTCCTTTCTGGTACTGCTGTTCTTTCGACAGAGCATACACCCGGTTTTGCTAATTATAGTAGCTGGTATTACCGGGGTGTTTCTGTTTTGAAGGATTTAGGGAAGAGCGACTTTTGATTGAGGCATGACCGGCTTTTTACCCAACGATAATGTCACGTATTTTAGCAGTTCGGGGAAAAAATTGGGGGTGCCTTTCTGAAGTACCGGAAAGGCGTGGGTGGCTTTGTGTGCTGCTTTGGGATCGTCGGTCATTATTACACCCTTAGCTCCGGTGCAGATACTGCAGGCTTTACTTAAAAAAGAGGCACCGTTGAGTTTTGGCATATCAAAATCAGATATGATTAAAGCAGGGCACTGTTTGACATCAAGCTTTTCGAGACACTCAAGTGGGTCATAGTACACTGTGGTGTTTTCATACCCACAGATCTCAAGGTTGTACTGTACAAGCTCAGCCATCAAAGAGAAATCATCAACTATTATCACAGAATTACGCATAATTACAACACTACTTGTTTCCGTTAAACGATCGTCCTCAATAAGGTACTATTAAATTATAAGTTAGTGCACTTTTGAAATTCTACCCCAAACTACATTTATTACAGTTCAAATGTTTTAACCCCTTTCGGGTCTGCTGATTGCTCTAAAACATTATACAGCAAAAAGGAGATCTGTTGTTTGAACACGGTTGAAATAGTGGGTGTACCTCTCGATTTGGGTCAATCCAGACGGGGTGTGGACATGGGGCCCAGTGCTTTAAGGTATGCTGATTTGCAAAAAAGGCTCATGGAAACGGGGCTGGAGATTAAGGATTTAGGCAATATAAGTGTGCCGGTACGAGAGCATATTAAAGCAAAAAGAGCACTGGAGTATGCTGCTGAAATAGCAGGCGTTTGTGAGCAAATCTATAACGTCGGCTGCGCTGTTATAGAGCGGGGGAGTTTTCCGTTGTTTCTTGGCGGGGATCATTCCATCGCCATAGGAACAATCGCAGCAGTTACCGACAGAACTCCGGCAGGAGTTATCTGGATAGATAGTCATGGCGATTTTAACCTCCCTCAGACTTCTCCCAATGGCAATATTCATGGTATGCCGGTTTCGATTATTACTGGTACCGGCATAGCAGATCTGGTAAATGTTGGCAGAGTGGGGGCAAAAATTTCGACCAAAGATATCGTACTGGTTGGAGTACGGGACCTGGATTATGATGAAAAAGAACTGCTCAAAAAGAGTGGGATTAAGATTTATACCATGAGGGAGATAGATGAGCGGGGGATCGGTGAGGTGATAAAGGAAGCCATAAACTACCTCAGTGTTCTTGGAAGAATTCACGTTAGTTTGGATATGGATGCGATCGATCCGCAGGTCGCGCCAGGGGTGGGCACCCCTGCACAGGGCGGAATTACCTACAGAGAGGCTCATCTTGCCATGGAACTGATTGCTGACTCAAGCCTGGCCTGTTCTATGGATATCGTTGAAATCAATCCGGTGCTGGACTATAAAAACACAACAGCTGCAACTGCAGTCGAGATGGCTGCATCTCTTCTGGGCAAAAGAATTCTGTGAGTATATACCTCAAATCTGGAATGTTAGAATCTATGGTTGTATACTTAGGTAGAAGTGTTTGGTTATTACAATTATTCAATTTTAGGAAAGCTTGTGCAAACCCGTATAACCGTAACCATGCTTATAACCCTTTTCTTTTTAAGCTTCCCCCAGGCCCAAAGGGGGGCTCGTTTAGGGGGAACTTTCGATTTTAGCTCCCGTTCTCTTCAGAAACCCGATAGTAGCGTCTTGCTCAGAAAACGGGCATTCTGCTCATCCACTATCAGAGTGTTAGCATTGGTTGAGAGGGGGTTTGATGAATCGGCAGTAGTGGTGCGTGGCTGGGAGGTGGTCACTCGCAGTGGTGAGCTGTTAACGCTTCAGGGCTGCGAAAATGACCTGCACTTTATAAGGGGTTTAGAAGGGGTGATTGAGATTCAGGGCCCCACAAAACTCTTTCCCCAACTCGATGTGGCACGAGAGTTTTCGGCGGTCGACTCTGTTCATGAATTTATGCACACCCATCCCTATTTTGGTTTAACCGGTAAAGACATCCTGGTTGGAGTAATTGATGTTGAATTTGATATCTATCATCCCGCTTTTGTTGATTCGGCCGGTAACAGTCGGTTTGTAGCACTATGGGATCAAAGAGCCGAGGGCAGTGGAAACAGCTCTTTTGGCTATGGCGTAATCAAAACCGGAGAGCAGCTTCACTCAGATTCCTCGTTTGGCTTTGACAGCTCATCCACCCACGGTACCTCTGTTACGGGGGTGATTGCTGGCGGAGACCGCTCAGGACCCTACTATGGTATCGCTCCGGAAGCCACGATAGCCGCCGTTAAGTATGGAAACAATGCCGCTGAAATCGCCGATGCCATACGGTGGATCTTCTCCCTTGCAGACTCCATGGAGGTACCAGGTGTAATTAATCTTAGTATCGGAACTCATGAAGGGCCACATGATGGTACCTCGTTAATAGACCGGCTGATCGATTCTCTTTCGGGGCCGGGGAGGATAATCGTTGGGGCTGCAGGTAATGATGGGGCCAGGAAGGTTCATCTTTCTACGAAGCTCAGTTCTCAAACTCAGGGTACATTTGTGCAGCCCCGTGAAGTAAATGGTTTCCAAAGGTATGCTTCGGCAATAAATGTCTGGGGGGAGCCGGGTGAAAACTTCTCGGCTACCGTTTTGGTCCTCGACACTGTTTCGATGACCTATCTGGAAGGAAGCACTACTTTGCGAACCAGATTCGGTAGTTTTATAAATGCTGACACCATACTAATACCTAATAGCACTTCAGGTGCTTCCGATACAGTGATAATCAGCGCTTTTTCGGAACGTTCCAATACCCTTAACAGTAAACCCAATGTCAGGGCTTCCCTGAGGAGCAATAATAAAAAGTACTGGCTTGGGGTGTCACTTAGTGGATCGGGGAAGGTGAACATATGGAATACCGTTAACAGAGATCTCAGGGGGTTGGATACAGAACACTTCTTTGACGGGGGTAATAAATCATCCATAGTAGAGATAGGGGGTACAGCAAACAGGATCATCTCGGTGGGAGCGTACATTAACAGAGGAACCGTTACGCTCTGGGACAGCGTTCAAACCACCATTAACTCAAACCCTCTTGATCTTGCTCCCTGGTCCAGCCGCGGCCCTACTGTTGATGGCCGGATCAAACCCGATATCACCGCTCCGGGCCTTGGAGTCGTGTCGGTCATGAGCAGTGCGTATGAAAACACCGCAAACCTGGTGGTGTGGCCGGATACAGAAACCCTTTATGGCAGGTATCAGCATGGTTCCGGTACATCACTGTCTGCTCCCATGGTAGCGGGAAGCGTGGCGCTTATGTTACAGGCAGATCCCCTGCTCACCCCAGAGCGGGCAAAAGAGGCACTGAAAGCAGCAGCTACGACCGATGAGCTGACCGGCTATTCTATCCCCGACAACAATTGGGGGAGTGGGAGGCTAAATGTTTGGGGGGCAGTTAGTGAGATAACCGACTTTGTCATCACTACACAAGCACAGAGCACTCAAAATGCCAGTCTCAGGCCATCTTTTTCCATACTAAACAGGCATATAATAATAGAAAATGATGCACTGACAGATCAAAAGGTACGCTTACGGGGGTTTGATATCCGGGGCAGGCTTCAGTTTTCCACTGTCGCTACCGTTGGAGAAGCAGTGAAAATCCCCTCTGGTATTTCAAGCGGTACCCTTATATTGCACCTTGAGCATAACGGCAGATCGCATAGTTTCAATGTAAGGACATTAAACAGGTAAACGGATTCAGACCGCTATCTCAGGTGAATTTCACTACAAGACAGTCCCGGAATGATCGCAGTCCTCAGTCATAAAAGCCATTTGTTCAAAAACACGCGACTTAAATAGCCCTCTCTTTCTGGCACATTGATTGCGTTCCCTTTTTACACTTCACGTTTTCTCAATACGGGGGTGTGTGTTTGTGTCCTATCTTTCAAATCCATTAAAACTAGTTTCTTTATGCTGCTGTTTAATTCTTCCGGGCAGCTCCGATACTCTTACGCTACGCAATGCCGAAAGAGCCGCACTTGAGAATAATCTGAACTTTTTATCTGCTCAGTATGAACTATCTGCAACGCGGTGGGAGCGTAACAGTGCTATAGGTAATATCTTTCCAACGGTTTCATTTTCAACAACTTATATCACTACAGAAGATATCGCTGAAGAGCCGCCCGCTCCTGTCGCTCAGCAGCAGCCAACAGTGCCAACCGGGCCAGGCATTGTGGGTGATGGCTTTTCTCATCAACTCTCAGTAACGCAGCCACTATTTAACGGAGGGGTGGAGGTGGCAAGTCTTCTTGTTGCCAGAAAAACGCTTTCAGCAATGGAACACACCCTTGAAGCGACCAGGCAGGATGTGATTCTTGAGGTCCGTTCAAATTACCTCAACACGTTAGTTGCGTTTGAGCAGCTACGGATCGATAGCACCGGTCTGGCCTGGGTTGAGCAGAATTTAAAGCAGGCCCGCGTTAGTGAAGAGAGGGGAGTGATGCCTGCAAGTGAGGTCCTGCGCTGGGAAGCCGAACTGTTAGAACGCCAGGTCAGGATAAATGAATCACATACTGCTGCACGGCTTGCCCTTTCACAGCTTCTTTTATCCATTGGGGAAACACAGGTTGGTGAAGCAGATGTCCAACTGGAAGGCATGGAGCTCTTAAAGCAGCTTTACAGAGATACCGCAGAGATAATCGATAACGGAGTGGGGAGGAATCCATCAATTCTTGCTGCTGAGGATGAACTTGAAGTCGCCCAACGATCGGTGTTGGTATCCATAACGCAGTTTCTGCCACGGATAAATGCCTTTTTCCAGTACGATTGGCCACCTGAAAATGGGGTGATCGTTGAGCAGGAGAGTTACTGGACCATGGGTGCTCAGGCTTCCATCGATCTGTTTGCCGGGGGCAGGCGGTATTCGGAATTGCAAATGAGCAGATATCAGGCGCGAATGGCGGAGACGATGACTCAACAGATGAGAAGACAGACTCAGATCTCATTGGAAAATGCCAGGGATCTTTACCGAAACTCAGGCATTGAGGTGGAAGCCAGTAGCAAGAGGCTACAGTTGATGCAGGAGGCGCTTTCTATGGTTGAGCGACGTTACAGGGCGGGGATGGCAGGGCTTATCGAATTGTTGGATACTCAAATGCAGCTCGAAGCTGCACAGGTGGCCTATCTGGGAGCAATGGCAGGCAGTATACTAAATCGCGCCGAGTACTTAAGGGCTGCAGGAATGCTTGAGGAGTTGCAATGAAAATGTTACAACTGATAATTTTCGGTAGTATGGTGGTGATAGTCGCCTGTAATCCTTCAAACGAAAATGGAGAGGCGCTGCAGGGGGAAGTTCCTGATGGACGGGTGGCAGTTGAGGCGGTGATCTCCGGTCGCGATATACTAAACCCCTGGATTGAACTCTCCGGAGTGGTACGGGGTGAAGAGGAAGTGGTGGTAGCTTCCGAAACTGAGGGAGTAATTCAGTCGGTGTCTGTTGAGCTGGGCGACAGGGTAAATGTCGGAGGAGAAATTTTAAGAGTAGACAGAGAAGAGGCACTGTATTCTATGCAGCAGGCTCATAATCAACTGGTCACTGCACAGAGGAACTTAGAGGTTTCAGAGGAGCTGGTTGAAGATAACACCATATCAAGAGGTGAATACGAAGAGGCTTTGGCGGCGTATCATGGTGCACGGGCTGGCTACGAAAGTGCCAAAGCCAGATATGAAAACACCGTGGTCACTGCTCCGATTTCGGGGTTGATTGCCCAAAAGGGTGAGGAGGTGGCGGTGGGAAATCTTATATCATTTGGAATGGTTGTTGCCCAAATTGTTAACCTCGATGTGATGCGGTTTGAAGGGGCAGTGGGGGAGAGAGAGGTGGGGTTGCTTGAGCCGGGGCTTACTGCGTATGTCTCTGTGCCGGCTTTGCAGGTCGATACTCCATTCACTGCTACGGTGAGTGCGGTGGCCCCGAGAGCAAGCCCCCAGAGCGCAAGCTACTCAGTTGTTATCAACTGGCAAAACAACGCCTCTTCGGTGCTGTCGGGAATGAACGCAAGAGCTCGCGTAAGGACCACAGATAAAGACAGTGTGTTGGTTGTACCTACATCGGCAGTTGTGCGACAAAACGACTCAACCTTTGTTTTTCTCGCAAAGGGGGTATCGGCACAGAGAACTGCGGTGCGCGTCGGCAGAAGGGTCGATAACCTTTCCGAAATAGCTCAGGGAGTTACCGCGGGTGATACAGTTATAACTTCCAGAACAACAACTCTTACTGATGGTGACAGGGTAAGGGTTCGTGTAATCGGCGAAAGCGGGGACTTACGGTGAACATTGGCGGGTTTTCTGTTCGCAATCATGTGCTTATTAACATTCTCATGGTTACGGTACTTGTTTTGGGATACCAGAGCCTTACGCGGTTGCCACAGGAACAGTTTAGTGAGGTGCCCTTTTTCTGGGCTATTATAACCGTGCCCTATCCCGGAGCCTCACCCTTTGATATCGAAAACACAGTGGGTGTTCCCGTCGAAAACGAGATGGATGGTCTTGCACGGGTTACCGAGATACAGACCAATATCAGGGAAGGGCTTGCGGTTATTATCGTGCAGTTTGAAGAGGGGATTTCGAGGGAAGAGTTTGCAAATCTGTTCAACGAAACCCAGACTCGTCTTGCCAATGTCGATCTGCCGGATGGTGCTTTGGATCCGGAGGTTAGTGAATTTTCCAGTGCTGAGTTTTTGCCGGTTATTGAAGTGGTGGTTCATGGAATTGATGATACCCTTACGCTTGCAAGTGAAGCCCGAAGGTTACGGGATGCTATTGCTGCAATCAGAGATGTCTCCTCTGTTTCTGTGCTTGGCGCACCGCAACGACAGTTTAGGATTAAAGCCGATCAGGGTGCAATGGAAACAATGGATCTGGATATCGATCAGGTTGTGCAGGCGGTAGGGGGGTCAAATGTAAGTATCCCGGGAGGGTTTCTTAAAACCCCCACTCGACAGTATCTGCTTCGCACGCTTCAGGAGAGGCAGAGGCCCGGGGAATTCAGGGACATAGTTGTCCGCCCGGCTACTGATGATGCCGGGGTGGTGCGCCTTAGGGACATTGCGACCATTACTGAGACCCTTGATCCTGCAGCACCGGTTGCCAGGTTTAATTTCAATCCCGCGGTTCGCCTTGAAGTGGCAAAGGTAACTGATGCCTCTTCGGTTGATGTGGTTGCGGATATACGGGAAGTGGTGGAGCAGTTTCGTCAAACAGCAGCACAAGATGTAGAGATCTCGTATTTAAACGATTCTACAATCAGAATCACTCAGTCGATCAATGTGCTTGTAATGAACGCTGTGTTTGGTTTTTTTCTTCTCATTTTTGTACTGTGGTTCTTTGTGGGGGGGCGCAATGCGTTTATCATAAGTCTTGGGATACCAATCACCTTTGCAATTACCTTTATTGTCATGGAGGTGCTTGGGGAATCGCTTAACAGCAATTCTCTTTTTGCGCTGGTGCTTGTCCTGGGGCTTATTGTCGATCATGCCATCGTTATCATCGAAAATTGTTACCGAATACAGCAAACCGGTTTATCACGTACTGATGCTGCAATAAGCGGAACAAATGAAGTGTTTTCTCCGGTATCGGCTGCCACTTTAACCACCATCGCTGCTTTTTTGCCCCTGATGATCGTTCCTGGAATAATTGGGAGGTTTCTGCGGGTTATTCCCATTGTTGTAACCATTGCACTGGTCGCTTCAACTCTTGAAGCCTTTACGTTTCTGCCCTCACACTTTGCGCACTGGAGTAGTACAAAGCAGAAAAGAAAACGGAAAGTTTTCACCAAATTGGAAAACTTTTGGCGAAAAGCACTCTCGACAATTTATGTAAACAGGTATAAGACCATCATTGGCGCTGCTGTTTTTTTGCTTCTGGCCTTTATTGGGCTGACAGCGGTTCGGCAGGATCTTTTTGCCGGTGAAGAGTACAGTTACTTTTTTGTTGAAATCGAAATGCCTCCCGGGACACCAAGGCACAAAACCCTTTCTACGCTTGAAGAGTTTGAGGAAGTGCTCGCTCCCTACCTTGATGATGGAACGGTAACTTCGGTGCTCTCGGTAATAGGTGAAGTGGGTGCTGGTCCGGTGCCTCTTTCACGGGACAATCTGGCTCAGCTTATTGTTGAGCTTCCAGAACAGGAGGAGGGAAGAGAGTATCCGGTTGCGGAGATCGCAAGCTGGGTGGAAGCTGATGCTGCGCACATTGCCGGCCCGGATGTGGTGCGTTTTAGAACTATTGAAGGGGGGCCGCCCGTTGATGATCCCGTGACGCTGAGGTTTTATGGTGATGATTATGACGAGCTGTTTTTTATAGCTGAGCATATGACACGGGTAATGGAGGATATGTCCGATCAGCTATTTAATGTGCAGAATAACATCGAACCCGGAACTCCGGAGCTGCGCATTCTGGTCGATACCTATCAGGCTGCCCGCCTGGGGCTTAACGCGTCAATGGTAGGATCATACATTGGGGCTCTTTTTGACGGTGTTTCGGCAACTACCGTCTTTGATCGCAATGAAGAGGTGGATGTAGTGGTTATTATTGAAGATGAACCGATTACTAACTGGTCACAGCTTCACACTCTTCAGATTCAATCACCGGCAGGAGTTGGTGTTCCACTTTCCTCCTTCTCAACTATTCTTGACACCACCGATATAGCGTCAATCAGCAGGCGGGATGGAAGAAGGCTTGTGACTGTTTCGGCGCAAATATTCGGTGAAGTGGATCTGGCGGGGGTAAATGAAATGCTTATAGAGTATTACCAAAGGGAGCTGGCAGCTCAATACCCCGCAGTCACGCTTGAAGCGGGGGGGGAGTTTGAAGAGTTTCAGCAGGTTCTTGACGATGTGTTGAGGCTCTTTCTGGTAGGGATATTTTTAATGTATATAATCCTCGGTACTCAGTTTAATTCATACACCCAGCCGCTTCTGTTGATGTTTTCGATCCCCTTTGCTTTTGCCGGAGTGGTGGTATATCTGATCATTACCGGTACACCGTTTTCATCGGTGGTGATGTATGCCGGGGTGGCGTTGGCAGGCATAGCGGTAAATGATTCTATTGTGCTCATTAGCTTTATAAACAGAAGGCGCGCTTCATATGGAAGTGTCATGGATGCAGTGGTGGATGGGGTGATTGTTCGTTTACGGCCTGTTTTGTTGACATCAATAACTACCATTGGGGGCTTACTGCCAACTGCTCTGGGCATTGGAGGCGTTTCCCCGGTTTGGAGCCCCATGGCTTCAACTATAATTTTTGGCCTTCTGTTTTCTACCATAACGGTTATACTTGTTATACCGTGTTTTTATGGAATAGGCAACGATATTTCGAATGGGTTAGGGCGTTTGAGCAAGAGAGTTAAAGGGAAGATAGGTAGGGGGTAGAGAAAATTTGGATTTTGGAATAAAGATTTTTTGGGGCTAAAGGCGATTGATTGGGTCACCCCCTGGCGTCATTGGTGAAAGCGTGAAAGGATCCGTTTGGGGGGACCCTTTGGGCTTTAATCGCGGAAAGAGAGAAAATTTGGAATTTGGAATTTGGAATTTGGAATTTGGAATGTGGAATGTGGAATGTGGAATGTGGAATGGAAGGAATGAAGGAATGAAGGAATGAAGGAATGAAGGAATGAAGGAATTCTGCATCGGCATTGGCATTGTGGCATAGTCGCAGGTTCTCTACGTTCTCGTGGATGATCTTATCGGTAGGAGATGTTCAGGAATTCTGTTCTCTGGGTTTGGCAAATCTTAAGCGCTTAAAAGCGCGGGATATAATAGCCCGGGGTAAGCCAGTCTTCTGGCGCAGCCCCGGGTGCTGGGTGCAAAAAAGATCCCGAGCGCTGAAAGTGCGGGATATTCTCTGATTCCAGAGAAGCCGGGTAAAAGAAATCTGGAATGTAGAATTTGGATCTTGGAATACTCAACACTTCAATATGTCTTCATTTATCGCCGATTAAAAAATCTTGTTTGCGTTTGGTCTCGTTTCAACCTCTCACGGTTAGATCCGGTCATAGATGTTGTGCTTAAATTTAAGGTTTAAAAAACAGTCCGTCCCCTTAATTTTGGATTTTGGAATAAAGGTTTTATGGGGCTAAAGGCGATTGATTGGGTCACCCCCGGGCGTCATTGGTGAAAGCGTGAGAGGATCCGTTTGGGGGGACCCTTGGGCTTTAATCTTGGGAGGAAGTGGAGAACGGAATATGGTCTTGATTTTTTTCTTAAGCGCTGAAAGCGCGGGATATAATAGCCCGGGGTAAGCCAGTCTTCTGGCGCAGCCCCGGGTGCTGGGTGCAAAAAAGATCCCAAGCACTGAAAGTGCGGGATATTCTTTGAATCCAGAGAAGCATGGTAAAAGAAATTTTGAATGTAGAACTTGGATCTTGGAATACTGAACACTTCAATATGTACTTCATTTATTCCCGGTTGAAAAAATCTTGTTTGCGTTTGGTCTCGTTTCAACCTCCCACGGTTAGATCCGCTCAAATGTTGTGCTTAAACTTTAACGTTAAAAAGACAGTCCGTCCCCTTAATTCTCACACACTCATCCCCGCTTCAACCTCTCACGGTTAGATCCGCTCAAAATGTTGTGCTAAAACTTAAAGGTTAAAAGACAGTCCGTCCCCTAAATTTTGGATTTTGGAACAAAGATTTTATGGCGCTAAAGGCGATTGATTGGGTCACCCCCGGGCGTCATTGGTGAAAGCGTGAGAGGATCCGTTTGGGGGGACCCTTAGGCTTTAATCTCGGGAGGAAGTGGGAATTAGAATGCAAAACTCGGTTTAATGTCCTGTTGTATTTCCAGCAAAGATGAAACAATGCTCCAGAACACAAATCTTCTACTCCCTGTTCATAGCTAGATAGGGGGGCTTCGGCTGTTATCGCGGTGAGGAAGTGGAGAACGGAATATGGTCTTGATTTTTTTCTTAAGCGCTGAAAGCGCGGGATATAATAGCCCGGGGTAAGCCAGTCTTCTGGCGCAGCCCCGGGTGCTGGGTGCAAAAAAGATCCCAAGCGCTGAAAGTGCGGGATATTCTTTGAATCCAGAGAAGCATGGTAAAAGAAATTTTGAATGTAGAACTTGGATCTTGGAATACTCAACACTTCAATATGTACTTCATTTATCACCGTTGAAAATTTCTTGTTTGCGTTTGGTCTCGCTTCAACCTCCCACGGTTAGATCCGGTCAAAATGTTGTGCCTAAACTTAAAGGTTAAAAGAGCAGTCCGTCCCCAATCCCAAACCGCCCCTGAGAAAACATCCTCTCCTCCAAAATCCCGCAAAAAACCCCAAAAAACTAAAAAGGTGAAAAAATATCAACTTTTTCAGCGCTTTTTCACAGGTATTTTTCTGGCTGTTTCCTTATATTATTCTTCACATCAATTATTCATCGTTAAACATTTTTAAGGAGAGTTTAAATGAAACTGATTCTTTGCCCATTATTGTTGTTTCTTGCCGCGACCTTTTCCTACGGCCAGAGCGGAAACTATTCATTCCCTCAAAATGTGCAATATCCCCATGGATATATGCCTGCAAGCTACCTCGATAGCGATTTTATGCAGGAGTGGTGGGATGATTGGAAAGAAGACTATATAGAAGAATGTATTGATATAAATACTGGTATTGTTGCATTGATGCCTACAGCCGACACTCCCCAAGAAGTCAAAGTAGAGGGGCAGGGATGGGCAATGATGACCGCTGCCTACATGGATGATAAAGAAACGTTTGATGGGTTGCTTCATTTCTATAACATGAAAACTACCGACAGAGCCGGTGGAATGATGGGTTGGCATGTAACCTGTGATGGTTTTATCGACGAAGGAAGTGCTACCGATGGTGACCTTGATGTGGCCTTTAGTCTTATCGTTGCCTACTGGCAGTGGGGTGAAGATTATCTTAATAAGGCAAGAGAGGTGATCGAAAATTGCGAAAAATTAATAGTGACGCATCCAGATTCGACGATCTCTGTTTTGGCTGCAGGACACGCCAACGGACAGCCTTGGGGAGGGTATCAGGAAACCGATATATCCTACTATACACCAGCATACTTCAGGCTTTTTGCAGATGTGACCGGAAATGATGCCTGGAATAAGCTTGCTGAGGATACCTATATCCTTCTTGAACGCGCAGCTCACGATGAAACAGGACTCGTACCGGACTGGCAACATGCAGATGGAACTCCGGGCGCTGGTGAAAGAGTAGGGTATTATGCTTTTGATGCCTGTCGTACCCCATGGAGAATCGCTCTTGACTATCTCTGGAACGGAGATGAAAGGGCTAAAGACTGGCTGGTGAAGGTAACTGGCTGGGCACATAATCAAGATCGTATTGTAGATGGCTATGAACTGGATGGAACTCCCAGAGGAAGTAACACTAACATCCCCTTTGTTGGTGGCTTTGCGGTTGGAGCAATGGCAAATAGCCAGGAGGTCGTTGATGACTTTGCCGCTCAGGTAAGAGCAATAGATGAAAATTACTGGTATGGTCGACATTTAGGTAATGTTTACCTCCTGGCGCTTACAGGAAATATGTGGAGTGAGGACATCGTTGCTGACATGGAAGGCACCTATCCGCTTATGACTGAAGTAGTTGGCCGGGGAAGGGTACGTCGTGATCCCAATGCCATTCGCTACCAGGAGGGAACTGAAGTAACACTTTCAGCTGAGCCTGCTTCAGGATGGGCATTTGAGGGCTGGAGTGGTGAAGGCGTCAGTGGCAGCGAAAACCCTCTTACCATTACCGTCAATGGCGAAACCAACATTACAGCTACTTTCGTCCTGGACTTTGACCCAACAGATCCCACAAGTAACCTTTTGGAGAATGGAGATTTCTCTTCCGGTTATGAATTTTGGAACTTTCATACATGGGATGAATCAGAAGCGGACAGTAGTTTGGTTGATGGGGAATTGACGATTTCAGTTACAAGACTTGGTGATGAAGAGCAAATCCATAACATTCAGTTGGTCCAGGGAGGAGTGCCACTAGAAGAGGGGCAGGAGTATATACTTACATTTGATGCTTCTGCAGCAGAAGAAAGAGAGATAGAAGTGTTGGCCCAATTGCCAGATAATCCATGGACTGTCTATGCTTCTGAGATGATTGAACTAACAACTGAAAAGGAGACCCATGTCGTTGGGTTTACCATGGAGAATGAGACCAATATCAATTCCAGAATTGGATTCAACTTTGGTAATGTTACAGGAGATATAACGGTTAGCAACGTAAGGCTTACCTTCGCAGAGGAAACGAGTGTCTCGCCTGCAACATTCAGAAGTAACAGGCAGACTGGGCTCAAAGTTACTCCCTACTCTAATTCCGCGGTAAATATCAGTTTTAGTCCAAATACAACCGGTGATGCTGTGCTTAAAATCTACAGTCCACGGGGTAATGTTGTAGAAACTGCTTCTATTAAAGCGGTTGCCGGCGTCAATGCTACCCATACTTTCAATGCGGCAAATGTACCAAATGGATATTACATTGCAAGAGTGTACCAGGGCGGTACAGCTCAACAGGCAAGATTTGTACTATCAAGATAACCCATAGCAGTACCCCTTCAACTATAAGGCAGGCTTCCTGCCTTATAGTTTTTTACCATTACTCCTGAAGAAGCCTGTTTTTTATGACCACCCTTCTCTAATCCTCAACGCTCATAGCCATAAGCGCTGAAAGCGTTGGATGTTTTTTGTTCCAGCAAGAATATTAGCATAAAAGAATTGAAATACGAAAAAAGGGATTTTTATGGGGCTAAAGGCCTCCTACGCTTTAGCTACGGAGGCCAGGGCGAAAACAAAATTACTTATGACCAATTAAAGAAAATGTAAGAGTAAAAACTAGGAAATAACCATTTGTTCCTTTTCCTGCTCAACGCTCACAGCTCATTGCTCATAGCTATTTAAAGCGTGAAAAGATCCGTTTGGGGGGACCCTTGGGCTGTAATCGCGGGAGGAAGGGGAATGCAGGATTTTATAGAGACCAGGCTTAAAAGACCTGGCTATAAACCTGTGCTGAGCGAAGCCGAAGTATGGACTGCCCTTATAGGGCAAAGAGCCCATAGCAGTGACATCATTTTTGGCATTGTGGCCTCAGCTGGGTATTATGGACAATGGCCCTGAGCAGTTCCTCGAGCTTAGCCGAGAGGCGTAACTGTTCTAATATACGAGCTCGCTCACACCGCTTCGCTGTTATCTCTGCTCTACCCTTGTTACCTACAATTCATGGGGTCAGCGCAAGAGTGAAAAGAGAAAATGCCGCGATGATGAAGAATTCAGAGGTGTTAGGTTTTGTTTTACCACTAAAGAGGATTTTGTCGAATCAATACGGTTTAGAGATAATAACATAGACTCGAGTTTTATACGGTGGTACTATTTTAACCAATTCGACAGTCTTTCCGCTGAATACATAATAGAAAAAGAGAAGGAGCCATTAAAACTAATTAAACTTTACACCTATACTCCCTTTCAGAAACGGGAATATGAATACAGTTTAGGAATCTACTCTAACCAGGGTGATGTTATACGGTTTAATTTTTACACTTATACTGAACACAACCAGGTAGAAAGAATCTACTTTTTCAGCCTTAAAAACTACTCAAACCTTAAAGACGGCTTTGTTCTCACCAACTACACCGAATACACCTACGATTCGCTTGGGCGCAAAACTTCCATGATTACCCGTGTGGTTCCGGATAAAGAGGGTGAGGGTGAGTAGGTGCTCTCTTGTTGATTCGACAAAACAGTGACCGTTTTGTTCCGATGCCGGATCAGGCGCTTCATATTAAATGGGCACGCAACAGGGGAATACCCCATATCTCCTTAAATAAACAATTCGATAATCTGATCGAAAAACTAAAGGGGCAGATAGAATATGTTGAAGCACTTACCGGAAAATCAAAACTATTTCTGTTAGACCGGTATCCAAAATACTATAACAACACAAAAATTATATACGCTTTTGATTTCGAAACGTTTAAAGAACATGCATCCAAACTCATACACCAATACTATTACTGAGGTATATTTTGATAAAAACAACTCTATTGATTTTTTTTACAATTACGATGGTGATCGCGCAAAATAAGTTTCAGCCAGATCACTTTATCCAAAAACACGACCTTAACCTGCCTGAAGTTACCGATGAGATGCTTGATGTTTCTAACCATACACATAAAAGTGATAGTTGGTTTTATTTCTATAAAGATGATTCTGATAAGGTAGATAGTGTTTTTAGGTTTCTTAACATAGAGGGTTTTTCATCAAACAAACGATTTGAGAGTCATTTACACCGAAATGATTCAACAATTATTAACAGAGTATCCGTATCACAGGAAGATAAGGATACCACAAACAACGTTCATGAAATTCGTTACACTAACAGCATTTTCTACATAAATGAAACAAACAGATGCTCTACCCTTGTTACCTACAATTCATGGGGTCAGCGCAAGAGTGAAAAGAGAAAGTGCCGCGATGATGAAGAATTCAGTGGTGTTAGGTTTTCTTTTACCACAAAAGAGGAATTTATTGAATCCATACGGTTTAGAGATAATAACATAGACTCGAGTTTTATACGGTGGTACTATTTCAACCACTTCGACAGTCTTTCCGCTGAATATATAATAGAAAAAGAGAAAGAGCCATTACTAATTAAACTTTACACCTATACCCCCTCTCAGAAACGGGAATATGAATACAGTTTAGGAATCTACTCTAACCAGGGTGATGTTATACGGTTTAATTTTTACACGTATACTGAACACAACCAGGTAGAAAGGATCTACTTTTTCAGCCTTAAAAACTACTCAAACCTTAAAGACGGCTTTGTTCTCACCAACTACACCGAATACACCTACGATTCGCTTGGGCGCAAAACTTCCATGATTACCAGAGTGGTTCCGGATAAAGAGGGAGAGAGTGAGTAAGAGGACACTACCCGGATTGTAACCTCTTCGGGGTAGTACATTCACATGCGTGCTTTTTGGTGAGCACGACATCACAACTTCAACAAAAGCACCTGAATGGATTTTTCTTCCCACTGCGCCAAAAGTGGTAGCCACTGCGCCCAAATCAGTACCCCCTGCGCCTCCTTGATGGTTTCTATACGCGAAAATATCGACCCGCTGCGCCAAAAGTGGTAGCCACTGCGCCCAAATCAGTACCCCCTGCGCCTCCTTGATGGTTTCTATACGCGAAAATATCGACCCGCTGCGCCAAAAGTGATAGCCACTGCGCCCAAATCGGTACCCCCTGCGCCTCCTTGATGGTTTCTATATGCGAAAATATCGACCCACTGCGCCAAAAGTGGTAGCCACTGCGCCTAAATTGGCACCCCCTGCGCCTCCTTGATGGTTTCTATATGCGAAAATATCGACCCACTGTGCCAAAAGTGGTAGCCACTGCGCCCAAATTAGCACCCCCTGCGCCTCCTTGATGGTTTCTATATGCGAAAATATCGACCCACTGTGCCAAAAGTGGTAGCCACTGCGCCCAAATTAGCACCCACTGCACCAAAATTAGCACCCACTGCACCCAAATTGGTACCCACTGCACCCAAATTGGCACCCACTGCACCCAAATTGGCACCCACTGCACCCAAATTGGTACCCACTGCACCAAAATTGGTACCCACTGCACCCAGATTGGTACCCACTGCACCCAGATTGGTACCCACTGCACCCAGATTGGTACCCACTGCACCCAGATTGGTACCCACTGCACCCAGATTGGTACCCACTGCATCCAGATTGGTACCCACTGCACCCAGATTGGTATCCACTGCACCCAGATTGGTATCCACTGCACCCAGATTGGTATCCACTGTGGTCGACGACAATTGAAATTACTTATTATTGTTGGTGTAGCAGGTTGTTTGAGTGTTCAAGGATGGTTGAGTGGTGCACAAGTCATTCTATTCCAGTAGCTGTGGTTATGGCTTCCTTAAATATTTGTCCCATACGCTAAATACCAGATTGCTGGTGAAATCTGAAATTTATCAGCAAAGAAGAGCACCAAAGTGTTCGCGATGCAATTCAAAAAATGAAGGAGGAAATTAGGAAAAGGCAGGATCCAAGACTTGGGATGTGACTTACTGAACTTAGGCGTTTCGTAAGACATTTCGACCCTATGACCGATAAACGATATTATCCTGCTTGCGACAGTGAGATAGTAGGTGCTAAACTAAGGGGAGAACATATAGGGTTGATGAAAATACTGTTGAGCACTGCTGTCCAAATTAAGCGAATGCTAAAGCCACTTGCTCCACATTTAAATCAGCCTCCCGCTCTTGGGGAAACGGATTATTGATTTAGGCCCAAAGGTCAGGATGGGTGAATATATTCATTCTTAATAGTACTGTATAAAGTCGAGAGCGACCACCCACAGGTAGATTTCAGCTGCGGATACTTTAATATCAACATTGCAATTAATGCAGTCCGGATCTGAGTTATTTGTGGTTATAGAAAAGGAGATTTTATAACGCAGACCTGTGCTGAGGTCACCGAAGTAGAAGCCAAAGAGCGCACGTTCTCCGTAGCAGACTACTGCGAAGGGTGAACAGAGGTAAACGCTTCACGTTTAGAAAAACCAGAATTCATTCAGTTGTGATTACGACATTATCCAAAGTAATTGCGGAGCGTTTACCCTCAACCCTCGTTTATTTTATCCTGTTTTGGACAAGAGTGATCACACAATTTAAAGTAAATGCAGCGGTTAGGGACTAAACAACTGAATAACCTAACTGTGTTAAAGGATAAAACAATTGTTCCCTGTATCCCCAATTGTTACAGGAGAGATGAAACCTGTTTTCATTTGACACTATACCTCATATTATGTATATATAAATAATACGCTATACTACTGTAATACCAAAAAAACATGTTTAGTAGAAAAGCAGTTTGAACCCTAAAAGGAACACATCATTATGATGGCAGCCAGAATAACCGATATGACAGCCCACGGCGGTACAATTACCGGTCCGGGAGCACCCAATGTACTTATAGGAAAAATGGTGGCGGCTCGCATGGGTGATATGCACATGTGCCCCATGGTGACTCCGGGGATGCCTCCTGTGCCCCATGTGGGAGGACCTATCGTTGGAGGATGCCCCACTGTACTTATCGGAAAGGCTCCGGCCGCCAGACAAGGGGATATGTGCGTCTGCGTCGGCCCCCCTTCAAGTATCGTTATCGGCTGTCCCACAGTTCTCATCGGCTCCGGTGGGGGAGGTGGTGGCGGGGGCGGCGGAGCGTCCGCGTCGCAGGCAAGCGCTGCCAAAGCACTTAAAGAGGGGAAAATAAAGCCCGTGGAGGGAACCGAAACCTTTCCCGTTGACATTCAGGCAGCGCTTGCACAGATGAATAAGTACTGCGCCCCTGAAGAGGTCGCGCAAAAGGTTAAAGAGATCGGGGAAGCGCTGGCCGCAGCCGGGGAGCAGCAAAAAACGGAACCGCTCACCATAAAAGATATCATCGAAATCCTAAAAGAAGTCGAAAAAGAAGAGGGTTACGAGGCCGCACGACACTTTGCCTCACACCTCAATTATGGTAAACTCACCGACATCGCGAAAGCATTTATTTCCGGGGAAAACAGCGACCCCGATAACGACCCCAATCTTATGCCTACCCGCTTTATGCTGCTCTATGGTATGGATGACAACAAAATAAAGGAGATGGATGATCACCCTGATAGCTTTGAGGGCGAAGAGCATAAAATCAACGTTAAAAACCTGAGGCGTGGACTAAAACTTCTTGGCTACGATATAGATGATGAAAATGGGCCCTTTGATGACAAGGTATGGGTGGCGCTTGTGCAGCATTTGGCCTCCCTACCGTTTCAGAAGAAGTTTGAGAATGTGCATACGGTTACAGAAGGTGATGACCTTGGAAGCATTGCAAAAGATTACGGCATAATTTCCTGGAAGTATCTTTATGAAATCAATAAAGAGGTAATCGGAGATAACCCCGATCTGCTCTCTGTTGGTACGGAGCTTCAAATCCCGCAGTGGGATGATACTCAGGGGGATGAGAAGATAAAAGCAAAGGGAGCCAAGCTGCATCACTATGTGAATGGATTGCGGTATCAGTATGTGTGGGTGCCGTTTAGTGTGAGTTTGTGTAATGGAAGTAGTGTTATTTACGAAGAGGTAAAGCCTCCGGAACAACATACAGGAATGTCAGAGGATAATAATGAGGATAATCATTATGTAGATACAGAGATGGAAAACGGAGAAAGTACAGCTTTGCATACAAATGAACCACTTCACATTCCTGAGAATACAGAATATCTGATTAAAATGTTGAAAACCAATGAAGTTGTATGCACTGGAATACTAAATAGCGCTACAGAAATAGCAACGCTACTACCACATACCTGTGATTTTCGTATAGGTGTTCATGGGATACCTTTAATGCTTGGTAATCAACTTCACGTACATCCAGATGATTTAACTGAGAATTCAGAAGGTTAGGCTAAGATGTCACATTTGAAAAAAGCAGCGCAAAATGCCCGTAACACGATCACTGAAATAGTAACAACTGCATCAGCTATTGTTGCAACGCCAGCCGATAAGCTTCAGCTCACAGTGATGGAACCCAATTATCAGGAACCCGGCAGATATAAGCGTGCAGCTCACAGGGCTTTTCTTGGGTATAAAAGAACTGGAAATGAATGGAGGTATGAAGGATTTTATGCGACGGATGAATCTGGTTTTCTTTATTATTGTAATACTCTAACAGCTGCTGGTCCATCAGGATTCCAGAACAACTATTTATTTGAAAAAGTAGGTGACCGGTATAAGTATCTTCACGATGTGCGGTTTAAAATTGGTGAAAGATATCTTTTTATACCATTTGCTCTTCGATTACTCTTTTCAGAACCTCATAAATATGCAGATGAGAGACATGCAGAGAAAAGCAGAATAAATAACAACTGGTTTTCCTACATTGGCAAAACACCGGATGATTGGCTTGCAAATACGCTCAAAAATGAGAGTGTAAATTTTGTTTCCTGGGACTGTAGCGACAAGAGGCTTTATACCGGAACGACTCTGGTGGTTGGCGAATCAAATCTGCTATGCATGGTTCCAACCTTTTGTGAATATCTTGAAAAGCTATATTTATTACTTAAATACTTCAATGATCTTCAGATTTTTCACGATAATATAGTCAGATATGATGAAACCAACGTGACACAGTTACGAACAGCTTCCAGTATTATAGAACTTGCAAGAAGTTATCCTCAAACACCTCAGAGTGAAATAAAAACCAATGGTTTGTCGATCGCTGCTTTTTTTGAATCTATTCGGGGTGAATCAAATTCAGAAACTCTAGACAACAGACTCCAACAGACAGCTTATCTTCTCGCAGATTTTGCTTTGAAGATCGAAAAGAAATATATAACTGATACTAAGGTGAAGTCTCAGAGAGAAGAGCGGCTGAGAGGTTACAACGCCGGGATGAACAGTTGCTGTGAAGCGATACAGCAGATATTAACCAGCGATGTTTTTGGTAACTCTATTGACATGTTAACAGAGTGTGTTAACTCGGAAGATACAGAACAGCAAAAGAATGATCTTGAAAACTTCTCTCCCGGCTTTACCTGGCTGCGGAATGGTATTGAAAGTAAAATTATAACGGAAGCATATATTGCGTTGTCCCGATGGCCCGACCATTTACGCAGTGAAGCATTTTATGAAATTCATGTCAAACCCTATGAAACAAGACTTGCATATTCTCTTGATTTGAATGATCTAAAAATCCTAAAGACACTCTTTTGCAAAGATGAGCTTAAAGCTTCATACCCTTTTCTTGAACATTCAAAGAGTTTTGATGAGCTTATACATGAAACAAAGATCTGGTTTGCAGAAAAGCCACAACCCGGATCCACAGATGATGGTCTGATAAGAGCAGGTAAAAATGCGCTTGATGCTTTTGCAATGAGTCCGTTCAGGGGTGTTTTCGAATCTCTTGAAGTTATTCTTAATGCTTTTGTTTTCACAGGTGAAAACGATATTGATAATCTCAGGGAAAGTTGGGTGTTTGCGCGTAAGTTTCGCTCAAATCTTGCTCTCGGAAGAAAGTTTTCAGGCACACCTTCAAAACCCCCTTCTCCTAAAATTATTCAAAGGCAATTAGGTTTAGGACGAACCAAATCTGTGGAAAACTGGCTAAGAGGTCAGATAAATATAGATAGAAAATACCAGACACCGGGGCTTATGGAAGGAATGCTTTCGGCTTACAGCATGTATTCTGCACTTGCGGGATTAAAGAAAATTGTGGATGAGGTACAAAGAGAAAACAGACAACCTACTTTTAAAGAGATCCGGAACGGTTTTGTTTGTGTGCAATCTTTCGGGGCAAGTGTTACTGGTTTGCTCGGTACAAGGCTCAATAGAATACCCTTTGGAGGTGTATTTGGAACAACTTTTACAAACGTACTTGGTCCTCTTGCAAATATAAACAGTCTCTGGGATCATGCGATAAGCAGTATAAATGGTGTACGCAAGGACAATTATGAAGCTGCTGTTCTTGATGCGCTGAAGGGAGGGGTTACTGCCTTACAGTTGGCCGAATCACTTAGGGCTTCGTATGTGATGTTTCGGGTTTGGCAGCAACAGCAAATCATACTAAAAAAAGCTACGCATGCCCTTGGGAGGAAGGTGAGCAGAAAGCTTGCAAAAGAGACGGCCAGGAGAGTTGTCGCAACGAAATTTGCATCCGCAAGTATATCGGCTGCGGGAGCTTTAGGCGGTATCAATGTAGCAATGTGGGTATATATACTTGTTAAGGCTGGTCAGGAATGGGTTCTTAATAGTTATAAGGAACTATACAGGCCATTTGGAACGGTCGCTCAGATTATTGAACAGGTAAACGAATCTGTTACAAAAAATCAGAATTTCTCATTCTGTTTTTCTCCCAAATCACCTCAGGACTATTCTGAAGATAAAAGATATACTCTCCGGAGGGAGAGATACGATTTTTCTGATATCAGAGGACGGACATTTGGGAACTTTCGTGAGTATGTGGGGGATGGAATAGAGTGGAGCAGTGCGGTAAGATTTTTAACCGGAAAGGGGCAGCACTCAGTATTTCCCTCTCTTGAGAGCATGGCTTCAATTATGAGAAACCTTGAAACTGAACCAGCTGCATGGGCATTGAGAGAAATGGGGGTATTACCTTTTGGGGCAATTGCTACTATTCTGGGGAAATCTAAAGATGAGTTGCATGGTATATATGAAAATGGGATTTCTGAAGACCAGAGAGCTATTGCCGGACATTTAGATCCTAAACGAAAAGGTGAAAAGATAAATGAAAACGTCCATAAAGAAACATTAAAAAGTATTTTAGAGATAGAGATTTGACCACCACAGCGTTTTAATACACAAAAGTTTCGAATTGTTTCTGTAACAAACATGATGGTAAGTTATCAAAAGGATTGTCCTGAACACGTAGCACTACCAAATTCGGCATGTTACATAAATCTGCAGGGATTCGGGAGATATCATTTTCTGCAATATTCAATCCTGCTAAAGTAGTAAGTTCAGTAATGAAAGGAGGTAATGAATTTAGACGGTTGTTTGCTAAACCTAACCCTTCCAGTTTGGTCAGATCAATGATAGAAGGTGGGACAGCAGGGATTTGGTTATCATCAACACCAATAAAACGTACATTTGGGATTGTAGTTATACCTTCTGGAAATTTTGTTAACTCATTTTCAACTAATGATATCTCATTCAGCTTTGTCATCCTACTCATATCCACAGGCAAACTCTCGATTCTATTTCTGTGAGCAGGTAATTTTTTCAACCTGCTCATATTTCCTATACCTTCGGGTAGTGCTATAAGCCGGTTATCATTTAATGTCAAAGTTTCAATCAGCTCACAATCTCCAATGGATTGGGGCAGTTTTTCAAGCTGATTGAATGCAAGCCGTAAATCACGCAGGTTTTTTAAATCCCCCATATTTTCGGGCAGGTTTTTTAACTCGTTCATTTCCAGGTTCATCTCTTCAAGTTTTACAAGGTTGCAGATCTCATCAGGAAGGGATGTTAAGTTGTTTTCCTCAAAATTAAGGTTTTTTAAATTAACAAGATTGCCAATCTGAGCCGGTATAGAACGAAGGTTACCTTTGCCTGCCGATAATGCATCAAGATATACAAGCTTACCTACAGATGGAGGGAGTGTATCAATTTTTATACGTTGTAGATAGAGACCACGTATCGTTTTTCCACTAAAGCTTGCAACATCTTCAACTGTTCTTGTTGCATTATTCAGATCCAGTATCTCCTGAACAATCTGTTTTTGCTCATTCAGGGATATACTGTTGCTGCAACCGATACTTGTAAAACTTACTATGAGAAGAATCGAGCATAGTAAAACACTGCTATATCTACTTTTCATGGTTCTTTTTCCCGTGCTGATTGTGCTGGTTTATCACATTAATATTTAAAATAATAAACTCCAGGTAGCAAATGCGTGATTACAGAATGTTGCTTGGTATTAGCTGATTTTTTTTAAGCCTGCAGACACCGCCAAAGCACTAAAAGAAGGCTAAATCAAATAAACACCCCACGTTACCTGTTCCTCTTCTTTAATTTCGTGTCCTTTTTCGTGCTTTTCGTGGCAAATTTCCCACCTCTTCACCCTCTTCTACAGCATTTACCTCTTTTTTTCCTGTAAACATCATTTCGCCTTGACACTGAGCTTTGTATAACTTACATACCTGTTATACAACGCACTATAGTATAGAAACCGAACAACATTTTTTGTATTAAAACAGCATAAAAAAGGAACAGACCATTATGATGGCAGCCAGAATAACCGATATGACAGCCCACGGCGGTACAATTACCGGTCCGGGAGCACCCAATGTACTTATAGGAAAAATGGTGGCGGCTCGCATGGGTGATATGCACATGTGCCCCATGGTGACTCCGGGGATGCCTCCCATTCCTCACGTAGGGGGACCTATCGTCGGGGGGTGCCCCACTGTCCTTATCGGTTCAGGGGGAGGCGGTGGTGGTGGCGGCGGTGGTACGTCAGCCTCGCAGGCAAGCGCTGCCAAAGCACTTAAAGAGGGGAAAATAAAGCCCGTGGAGGGGACCGAAACCTTACTTCTTTGCTCTTCATACAACGCATCTCTCTTTCCCTTACACCCAATAACCAGCAAACTCAACAAGCAGAATAGTAAAACTTTTTTCATAGGAGTTCCTTTTTATGTCTGAAGAATGGTTAGAGTTCAAAGTAAAACCTTTTTACGTTATAAGTACCGACCTGTCGGTACTTCTTTTTGCGATATGGTCTGTAATGCAGCTTACAAGGTTGCTACAAACAGGTCAGGATGCTTACTCTGGTATCCGGCCTCTTTGCAACAGTTGCAAGTGTAATAGCGACTTTAAGGTACCGTAAACATCCTGCATTAACCATAACACCTACATCCGTTTCGGTTATCGCCTCCCGCCTCCCTATAGAGGAAATCGATTATATCGAGCTTGATCACCCTAAAAAAATAGTTTTTTGGATCAAAGATGGTGAGTATGAATACAAAAAAAAGCTGAATCTGAAATTTATCAGCAAAGAAGAGCACCAAAGTGTTCGCGAGGCACTTCAAAAAATAAAGGAGGAAATTAGGAAAAGGTGGAATGGCGGACTTGGGATGTGACTTAGTGAACTTAGGTGCGGGAGTTGTTTATCAAAGAGCATGCAACTGTACATTCATCGTTTTGGAGCAAAATGATAAATTGTACATAAAAGATGTTGCACCACGGGAACAGCCATTAGCAGAAGACTTTTTTGGTTAATTTGATGGTAAAATACATATCTTAAGCCATTAGAAATTGTATGATCAATCTTGAACAAAATCATCAACCAGGTAATTTTTACCCAGATTAGGCATTTCAGAAAGAACGTTTGGAATGGTTACGAATTCATTACCAACAAGGTTTAAATACCTTATATTCTCAAGATGTTTCATGGATTTGGGTAAATCGCTCAAATTATTACCTGCTATCCACAATTGTTTAAGGGATACAAGGTCACCGATGTCATCTGGCAGTGCTGTTAACCTGTTCTCCCCGACATCCAAAACTTTCAGTCTTTTCATCTTACTAATAGGTTTAGGCAAACTTGTTATAAGATTTCCTGTAAGATTCAGTTTTTCCAGGTTCTCCAGCTTTTCAATTTCTTCGGGCAGCTCTTCAATTTTGTTTCCGGACAGATCGAGTTCGACAAGTCCTGTTAGAAGGCCAATTTCCGGTGGAATGGTGGTGATATCTAAATTGCTAAGATCTAATTTCACTAGTTTGCGGTCGAAAATCAAAAAGACGTAGATTTTTGTAACTCAGTTAAATCTGATCTCCCATCAGTTTTATCAGGATTTAGGTTATTAGCTTCAAAAATAGATGTCACAATACTTCTTTGCTCTTCATACAACGCATCTCTCTTGCTCTTACATCCAATAACCAACAAACTCAACAAGCAGAATAATAAAACTTTTTTCATAGGAGTTCCTTTTTTATGTCTGAAGAATGGTTAGAGTTCAAAGTAAAACCTTTTTACGTTATAAGTACCGACCTGACGGTATTTCTTTTTGCGATATGGTCTGTAATGCAGCTTACAAGGTTGGTACAAACAGGTCACGATATAAATCTGCTTACTCTGGTATCCGGCCTCTTTGCAACAGTTGCAAGTGTAATAGCGACTTTGAGGTACCGTAAACATCCTGCATTAACCATAACACCTACATCCGTTTCGGTTATCGCCTCCCGCTTCCCTATAGAGGAAATCGATTATATCGAGCTTGATCACCCTAAAAAAATAGTTTTTTGGATCAAAGATGGTGAGTATGAATACAAAAAAAAGCTGAATCTGAAATTATCAGCAAAGAAGAGCACCAAAGTGTTCGCGGGGCACTTCAAAAAATAAAGGAGGAATGCCGGATCTGGGATGTGACTTAGTACTTAGAGGTGCTACGCAAGACACATTTGGAGCCTATGACCGATAAACGATATTATCTTGCTTGCGACAGTGAGATAGTAGGTGCTAAACTAAGGTGATAACAGGGTTAGTGAAAATACTGTTAACATTTGCCACAAGGAAACGAAAAACGGACCAAACCAAAAGCACCACTGTTTCGCGGTGCTCTTGAAAAGAAAAGTGATCCCATCTTAAGAAATAGTAAGATGGGATAGTAGTGAGTAGAAAATCACTAATTTATGGTTCATAAAAGTCTAATGGTATTTGGATAAACTCATCGGAGTCTTCGGTTGTACCGTTGCCCAATTGCCCAGAATAGTTATATCCAGTTGCCCATAAGGTACCTTCATTTTTGATGATAAAAGTATGGTAATAAGGTGCAGAGCCTCTTCCTTCGCGACCAGCGCTAACATCAACGTAAGCTACATCCCTTGCAACAATTACAGGTGTGTTTCTAGAATCGGTATCACCGGTACCCAATTGCCCGGTTTTGTTGTCACCAGAGGCTAATAGTGTACCGTCTTCTAAAAGGATCATAGAATACTGAAATCCCAAAGCCATTCTTTTTATATTTTTTATATTATCAATTTCCAAAAATTCGTTCCTAGGTTCATCGGAACCGTCAGCTAACTGACCATCTGTATTCCAACCAGTACCTCTAAGTATTCCATCATTGCAAATGCTAAAAGTATGCAGTCCTCCGTTTTGGATGTATTGTACATTTTCATCAATGAAAACAGGGGCGTTTATACTTGAGAAGTCTCCGGTACCAAGTTGCCCTGCTCCATTTCTGCCTGTTGCCCAAAGATTTCCATTCTCTTTCAAGATCATAGAATTGTTTTCGAAAATAGACACTTGAGATACATTGTCCATATCAGGTACCTTTGTAAGTGTAACGACATTCATCTCTTCTCCGAGGCCTAACTCACCATTATAATTATGACCAGTAGCATATAACTGACCATCTTTTTTAACTACGAGTGTAGAGAATAAATGTGTAGTTACATATTGAACATTGTCTTCAATTTTTATAAAAGCATTCTCTGAATTAGTTGTCCCTGTACCGAGTTGGCCCCAGGAATTACCACCTGTAGCCCACAATACACCATCTTTTGTTATAGCCATAGTATGATCCCAACCGGCAGAAACATGTGATACATTATCTTTTACTTTAATGAAAACATCTACATCGGTATTTGTACTGTCTCCAAATTGTCCAGAATAGTTGCTTCCTGTAGCCCACAATGTTCCATCGCTGAAAAGGAGCATTGTATGAGATAAACCACATGAAACCATAACTGGCTTTGCTCTCCAGATAGCATATAGTGTATCATTGTTAGCCTCCATTTCATATAATCCTTCATCCTCAATAAGTTCCTCTCTACCATCTGTTGATTTTGACCATCCAATAAATATCCAGTCGGGCTTAGAAAACCTTACAGGATGGAGATTTTGAGTGGTTCCGTAAGGTATTGTTTGCGAACTCATTTCTCCTGTAGCATCATCACTGTTTCTATCGAATGTAACAGTATAGCTCTTCAGGCTCCATACCGCATACAGATCAACATCGTGCGGCCACATCCTAACTTGCTCTTCACTGTATTCCGGCTCTTCGCTTTCTTCACTCAGGCTCCACCCCTCGAATTCATAACCCTCTCTTTCAAAGGGGTTTTGGAGTTCAACAGGTTCATCGGTACGAATGGTATGTTCAGAAGTAGTATCTGATCCATACAGTTTATGAAAGGTGAGCGTAAAGCTTTTGGCATTCCATACAGCATAAAAATGCAAATCAGTGGTATCTATGGTAATGTGCTGATTCTCCTCATACTCAACATCTCCATCGGAATCAGAAGACCACCCTTCAAAAGCATAACCTGGGCGCTGAAAATAGTTTTCAAGCTCAACCCTGTCACCTGTCTGAGTATTGATAACACGTGTTGAATCACCGCCATCATTTTTATACAATGTAAGAGCGTAGGTATGGGGTGTCCACACTGCGTAGAGTTTTAGGTCTGTGTCCCCAATAACAATCTGCTGGTTTTCATAGAACTCAACATCTCCGCTACTGCTTAGTGCCCATCCATTAAAAGAATGCCCCAGGTGCTCGAAATTGTTTTCCAGTATGATAGTGTCACCAAACTGAACATTGACAGTCACAAGGCTGTCTGTATCATTATTTGCGCTAAATGTAACAGAATAACTATTAATCTCCCACACCGCAAACAGCTCTATACTCTCTTCGGTCATAGTAAATTCTTCACCATCAACATATTCAGGTTCATTGGCAGCTGTTTCACGTGACCATCCTTTGAAACTATATCCTTCTCTTTCAAAAGTATTTGGGTTCAAAGCTGCAGTTTCGCCATAAACGATCGTTTGATTGCTGGTGCGGTTACTTCCATCATTGGAATAGAATACAGCTGTGTTTTCTTTGGGTACCCATCCTCCATAAAGCGATGTGTCGGATATCACAATATCGTCATCAGCCCATTTATTCAGACCACTACTGTCTCTATACCAACCATCAAAAATATGCCCATCAAGTTCGGGAATTTCCGGGAAGTCGATTTCAGTGCCATGAGGTACACTGTGAGTGAAGCTATCTTCACCATTGTTAGGGTTGAAGGTGACATTGTAGTCAATGGGGCTCCACTGAGCAGTGAGCACAACATCCTTTTCACTCACAATAAGTGTATCGCCACCTCCATACACCTTAAGCTATTTACCGACCTCTCTGCCCCAACCCATGAAGGTAAATCCGGTCCTTTTAAGGGAGCCGATGTTACCTCTCACTACAGTACTTTGCCCGGTGGAGTAGTAAACTGTATCTGTGGGAACATTACCATCATTGTGATCACTACTCGTATATAGTATGCTGTAGGTACTATCACTATCCGGCTTTTCTACATGGATTGTTATTAATGAGAATTTTACGTTACTATTATTCTTAAGATACCCTCTAAGGACAATTTCATATTCTCCGGGTTCAGGCAAAGCTATTTTGAAAGATAGCGTGTCTTTGTGTAAGGTATCTGTGTTATCAAAAACTAACTCATAAGAGTTATTCTTCACTGAAATACTCTCAAAAAGATGAGGCATAGTAATCTCTATTATGCATTCTATGGTATCACCGATAGTGTACGCTACTTCTTTCGTGTCGGGATGGAAGAGGAGTTGAATGTCAGCACGCCGATAATCCTCAAAGGGATGAGTTGGTGTTTCACAGCTAAAAAAAGTCAACAAGCTTAAAGAGAAAAACAGTACCAGTATAAAAGATTCATAAGTCCCACTTTGATACAAAACGAGTTGGTTCACGAATTTAAGACTTAAACACTATGTATGTAATTGATACAAAGGGACTTGTCATTAAAATTGGCTAAAAGAGGAGAAGTGTTCTTTTTGATTACAATGAGAAAGGTATTAATATATAGTGGGTAATTATTTAAGTAGGGGAGAGAGACGATTCTATTTTAATGCATATCAAGAATACGTCTCTCTTTTAGTTAGCTAATGGTCTTCATTAGAATGAAGATCAATACAAATCAACGAGTTCAGGAGGACAATCTACTTCTCTATAGGTAAATGTTGGGTTATTTGCAGCGTGCATCCAGTCTACAAACCAGATACAACCTTCCCAGAGGCTGTGCAGTGAATCATCATTTCCGAACAGATTGTCACACATGTTTCTCACACATCCCTTCATATCTTCAGCTGAATAATTCCAGCCCAACTGGTCTTCACATGTAGTGGCAAACCCACCAAAAGTAGCACCAACCATAGATTCATTATTTACGTCTACATTCCACTGTTTTCTGCATCCTTCTGTATGTAAGCCCAATCCGCCCCCAGGTATCATTATGTCGACTTGGTGTTCCTGTTCCCTAACATCACCACCGACATTGGATGCCATTACGATCATGGTTTTTCCTGCTAACGCCTGGTGAGTTGCCCGTGGGTTACCATGTTGGAAACCACCATCAAAATCAATCTGGAAGCATCTTCCGCATACATTCCCGGAAACAGGAAGCGCAGCAAAACCGTATGCCAAATCTTCACAAACAGCGAACGGAGAGTGGTCGTAACAGGTATAAGCAACTCCACTATGTTCACACCCTGAGCTTTGGTTGCCAGGTATTTCATTATCGTTTATATCACAGTTACGTGAAACATTGCCCTGGGCGTTGTCATGCCACGAACAGTGGGGCATACAGCAGTCCCAGTAACGTGATGCCCAACCCTGATTTCCAGAAACAGGTGAAGGCATCATACCATCACAGCTTTTGTTAATATTGTTCAGTCGTGATCCTGGCTCATAATCAATAGGGCCACCATTGTCATTATCATCCCGTTCCGGTTCAAGAATGACCTCAAAATACTGATCGTACGAGTGTATAGCCATTCTTCTGGTTTGGTACCCTTCAGCAGTAACTATAAGGCTATCAAGGGTTGCCTGTGCAACAGTTGCAGAACGCTGTGAAGCTGATGTCTTGCTTGCTGTTATGCCAGGTGCATTCCGTAGTGAAGAGACATATCTGAAAACATTTCTGTTCCCTTCATGAGTAACGTTTATCATAAACGCGCCGGCTCCGAAGTTGTCCATAGGAAGGGTTATCAGGTTTGCTCCAGCGTTAAGCACTCCTGCATCAAAATCATAAATCTTTCTTCCGGACATGGTAAAAACAGAAACCGATACCGGGGATGATTCTCTAAGCACTACCTCAAGCTTAGATCCATGAAGAGTAGCTGAAGATGCGCTACCAGAGAATAATGCTCTGCCTACTGAGATGGCTTCTCTGACTATTTCAAAGCGACCTTCCGAATCGGTTGTGTTACTAAGATTTTGGCCCTTTAGCTCTACTTCTGCACCAACGATAGCATTACGTGTTTGAAACTCCTGAACTATGCCTCTGACGTTTATCGCTTCAGCGCTTAAATAAGTACAGATAGATGGTAACAGTAACATGGAAAACAGAAAAGGTAGTTTTAAGGATTTCATAGGAGCATTCCCTTTTTAAGTAAAATTGAACTGTATTACTTATAAATAAGGATCCCCCCCCAGAGCCTTATTATAAAAACTATAAGACCAAGATACAAAATTACACAAAATAAGTAAAGAACTGTTTTGAGCACAGCAGGATTACGGTTGAAAACAGTTCAACACTAAAGCTACTGGTAGTCGGTAACCTGATTCGTCAGGAAAACTAGTACGCGCCGGCATTTCATCCCCGGTCATGGTGGATCCGGGAAGGCTGGATAGTGCTACTATAATAGGAATGTTCACTAAAATTTGGTTTGCATTTCTATAAAGCCACTACGGATTAAAGAAGTCTAAAGGTATCTGGATAAATTCATTGGTGCTTTCCGTGGTGCCGTTGCCAAACTGGCCATTTCTATTACTACCGGTTGCCCACAGCGTACCGTCCTCTTTGATGATCATGGTGTGTGAATCTGAATCATCTGTACCAACACCTGTCCCATAGGTTGAAACGAAGGTAACATTTTCTGCCACAGAAGCAGGATTGTGCTGAACGTCACCTGAAACCCCAGAGCCCAACTGCCCCGAAGAATTTTGTCCCACAGCCATCAGCCTGCCGTCAGTTCTAATGAACATGGTATTAAAACTACTGGTGGCAATATGCTCAAAAAGACCGGTTACTCCTAATTCGGTGAAATTTGAGTATCCCGTTGCAGACTCCCCTCCAAGCTGGTAGTTTGTGTTCTGCCCTGTAACTTTAACCTGCCCGTGACTTTTGAGCAGCACGGAATGATGGTTTTGGCATTTGACGCTTACAACGTTACTGTCCACTAAAACAGGAGTGTTAGACCCGCTTTCATTTCCAAGGCCAAGTTTACCGTATACGTTTGATCCGGCAGCCCACAAGTATCCGTTTTTATCCAAAAACATAGTGTGGCCCAGCCCAACTGCTACTTCAACAATATCTGCTAAATTTGGAATCAGTCCAAAGCTATTTGCCCTGTCATAGTGTCCCATCCCCAATTGACCAAAAATGTTGGATCCCTGAGCCAGTACTCTGCCATCCTCTCTGACTGCGATGATAAAGCTACTATTACCGGCAACATGCTTTATCTCCCTGGCAACCAGGAGGTATTCATCATCCATTGTAGTCCACAAATCACCACCTGTGGTGATAATCAACATACGGGAATTTCCGGCAGAAGCATAGTGTACATCATCTTTAACCAATACAAAAGAGTGAGTTTCGCTGAAATCACCCAGCTGTCTGTTATGATTATACCCGCTTGCCCATAATGATCCATCACTAAGAAGCACTAAAGAGTACCGGTCACCACAAGAAACCATCACAGGATTTGGGCTCCAGATTGCATAAAGAGTGATGTCACTACCGTCTATACGATACTCACTTCCATCATCATATATTGTTTCATTTCCATCGGGTGATGTTGACCAGCCCAGAAAGGTCCAGTCATCTTTATTAAAACTGTTTTGATTTAATGCCACTGTTTCATCGTTAAGAACCAACTGAGGATCCATTGAGCCGGTGGCAATGGAGCTGTTTTTATCAAATGTAATAGTAAAACTACTTAGACTCCACACTGCGTATAGATTCATATCACCTGCAATCATAGTGATTTCTTCACGGTCAGTAAAAGCTACAGAGTCACTTTCCGGATTCACTGCCCAGCCTGTAAAAATGTACTCTTCACGTTGAAAGTCATTTTCTCTTAGCTTAAGTATTTCATCAGTAATTGCTGCCTGTTGCTTTTTACGGTCGTTTTCATCATTTGAGTGGAACGTGATTGTATTTGATGTCGCTTCCCACACAGGCGAAAGTTCTACATTAACGTTGTTAACAATCAGTGTATCACCACCAGAGTAGATTTTTGAAGCATCGGCTTTTTGCCAGCCGGTAAAAGTATACCCGGTTCTTTGGAGATCCCCAGTATTATCACGTATCTCTATTGGCTCTCCGGTAGTGTATCTTAGGGAGTCTTTGGGAACAGTGCCGGATGAATGGTCTGTACTGGTATACGTTATTGTAAAAACATCGCTTACTGTAATCTCCACAGAATCTGAAATGTTGTTGCCATCTTTCAGTATTCCGCTGATTACTACGTTATAGGTACCACCTTCCTGAAACGTAGTAAAAAACGATACAGTTTCCCTTTCTCTAACAGTTGTGTTGTCAAATTGTAGCGAAGAGTCGTGAACAGCAAAAGAATAACGTATGGTTTCGAATAGGTGAGGCAGGGTGATTTCAAACTCAAACTTAACAGGATTACCGGGTAGAATTTGATCTCTTTCTGAACTGTCAGATATCGTTATATCAGCAAAATCATAGCGTTCTAATGGATCGGTTGGGCTTGAGCAGCTAAGCAGTATTACTGATACAGCAAGAACGATTGTATATAAATGTAACTTCATAGAGCCCTCTACAAGCAGATGTAAGCAATTTCGGTTTGCTTAGATATATATAAGGTAACCCGTTTGTGTCAATACTTTTCTGCTATAAGCAGTACTAAGGGTGTGGTTCTAATGAGGCCAAAATGATTGAGTTATAAAAACTGAAGCAAGCTGTGTATGTTACATAACATGAAAGTGTAACTATAAACCATGCTGAAAAGTGTATGTTGAGCATTGGCGGTAGTCGGGAAGCCCTTAAGCACACACACCCTGACAAATAAGTTATGGTCTACCCTTCGACTTACAAGTCCCCCCTTCTGCGTCTCTGCGTGAAACGCTCTCCCTTCTCTCTTTCGCTGCGGGAACTAATTCAGTGCCCTGCCTAAGCCATGCTTAAAGGAGTACTTCAACCCCTCCCATTCCTCTCCGCGCCTCTGCGTCTCTGCGTGAAACGCTCTCCCTTCTCTCTCCCGCCGCGAGAACTAATTCAGTGTGCTGCCTAAGCCATGCTTAAAGGAGTACTTCAACCCCTCCCATTCCTCTCCGCGCCTCCGCGTCTCTGCGTGAAACGCTCTCTCTTCTCTCTCCCGCCGCGAGACTAATTCAGTGTGCTGCCTAAGCCATGCTTAAAGGAGTACTTCAACCCCTCCCATTCCTCTCCGCGCCTCCGCGTCTCTGCGTGAAACGCTCTCTCTTCTCTCTCCCGCCGCGAGACTAATTCAGTGCCCTGCCTAAGACATGCTTAAAGGAGCACTTCAACCTCTCCCATTCCTCTCTGCGCCTCTGCATCCTTGTATTCAAAGCTCGATTTCAAAACCGGTTCCAACAGCAAAACACTCCGTAGATGAGCAGTGAGTGCGAAGATATTCCTGTGCGGTTTCGGTAAAAAGATCCATCTGATCATCTGTTCTCTGGGCGTTAATATGAAATAATCCAAGCTGATCAACCTGCGCCTGGTGAGCAAGTTTTACCACATCGTTAAGTTTCGAGTGTCCCCATCCCTTAAAGTGCGGGTACTCCGTACTGTCAAACTCAGCGTCATGAAGCAGCAGGTCTGCATAACTGCAGAAATCAACATAGGTTTCAAACTTTTCCCCATCAGGGTATTTTCGCCCAAGCTCATTATCGGTCATGAATACAAACGATTTACCATTTTCTTCGAAGCGAAACCCTAATCCGCCATTAGGATGATTCAAATTAACAGGTGTTATGGTAACAGATCCTATGGTAAATGGTTTTAAGTCAATGTCGATATAGGTTACATTTGAAGGTATATTGGATAATTTGGCAGGGAAAAAAGGTTCATTGATAATTTTTTCAAGTGTGTGCCTGACACCTTTACCTGTAAAAGGATAGCCATAAATACTTATTTGAGCTTCATTTGTGTAAAGAGGTTTAAAGAACGGAAACCCTATAATATGATCAAGGTGAAAATGAGTAAAAATGAGGTGAATATGTGGATTTTCCTTTAAACTGATTTGGTTAAGGTGACGGATACCGCTTCCTGCATCAATTATTATTCTCTCCCCACTATTTGTTTGGATTTCCATGCAGGTGGTATCACCACCATATTTAAGGAACTCTTTTCCGCTCACCGGAAGCCCGCCACGTGATCCCCAGCAATGAATCAACATCGGTTTAACCTTTTAAATTGAAGTTTAGTGGAACGGTAAACATACTTTATTATACCCGATAGCTCCATTTATTGGAAGAGAAAAAACGTTTTAGAAACTATTTTCTGACGTTTCCTGTATCTATTCCTTAACAAGAGTGAAGCGAGGGGTGCTCTAATCTAAGATAATTCTTAGCACCTTTGCCCTCAAGATCTTTAACACAGCTATGCCCCCTTTGCAGCAATTAATTTAACAGCCAATAAAAAAATTGCTTCCAGGATCAAAAAAAGGCTATTTTTATGAAGACCAGAAAAAAGGAGAATGTATGCAAAGACTTCAGGAAAAGATACAGGATTATTCAGATAAAGAACTTCTGAAACAATATTATCACCATAGTAGTGAATACACTCCGGAAGCGCTTTCGGTGATGCAGCAGGAGATTGCCCGTCGCAATATTGATGAGGATGCGATTCGCCAGCAGCTGACCGATCCCCAGGAGATGAGCGGACAGGAAAGGGCTTTGCGCAATAATCCTGAAGATTTCATCGAGTTTCAGCACAGCTTCATCAAAGCTGATATTCTTTTGGCATACACCATACTGACGGATCACGAGGTAGTCTTTTTCATCGATAAAAAGGAAACGCAAGAGGATGCTGAGGATGAAACGGATACTCCAATACTTTTTGTGATCAAGGTGCATAAGGACTATGTTGAAGCAGCAGAGAAAGCCTTAGAGGAACATTTCATAGTTGAGGGTGAATGCTACGCCCTTAAGCATCAGGGTGTTAAAGACCGCCTGAAAGCGTTTAATTTTCACGATGTTCAGATTAGTCAAAAAGCGGCGATGGAGCAGCTTGAAGTCACATTTTCACCCTCTGAAACAAACTCGATTATCAGTCTGGGGAAACGGTTGCTTGAAGAAGCCGATGAGATCGAGCAGAGTCAGCAACGAGTCATTTTCCATTACGATACAATTGAAGAACTCGTGGAGAAGCTGGAACAAAGTGACAACTACACCCTCTGCAGAGCAGAGCTGCTTGCAATTCTTGAAATCGCTCAGGTGTACTGTGATGATCCCGATTTTCCGCACAGCATGGAAGAAACCGCGTCCTCTCTGCTTTCGTTCTTTCTGGATATCTAATCAATCCAGGTGAATAATGGTCGCGTCCTCTCTAAAACGCCTGAGGGAGTTCAGGGAAGTAGTGGAATCGCCATGCAGAATCATCTCACTGCCACTGTCGGTCGATACATACAGAGAGATGTTGGGGGAGTTACAGATCGTGCGAAGTCCTTTAACTATATGGAAGGCATCTTTGATCAACTGCTCTTTTCCTTTGCGACCGGTTACATATTCCACCTGATAGGTGCCTCTGTCTGTTACACTGAAATTTAACAGTGAACCATAATCTTCAATCAGTGATGATGCGGAGTAGATAGAGTTTCCGAAATGCTCTTCCATGTCGGCTATTGTACGCCGCGTCTCCTGGTGCATTCCTGCTTCGCGGTAGGAGTTTATAAGTCCGTACCAGGCATTAATATTGTTTTTATTGAACGAGAGGGCAATCTTGTAGAAGTTTATCGCTTTGAGGTGATCACGGCTGATACTCCTGGCCGAATCTACAAAGGCAGTGGAGCGTTTCTTCTCTGAACGGCTTGCCTGATTAGCTCCTGCGGGGGTGCCCGCCAGCGGTGTTCCAACTGAGCTCATTGAAGTGCCTTTGGATGTATGTCCTCCCCCAGAGGGCTGCCTGTTGAAAGAGGGGGTTTGTGATTTATTGGTCGCAAACCTGGTGCTTCGGCCGCCAAACTGGGTTGTTACAAAAGCAAGCAGTACGATAAAAAGAAAAGCAAAAATCAAAAATTTTGTGTTTGAGGGTGAATCAATGTCGCCTTTTTTCTCTGGCCCTAAAAGTCTACGCGGAACAAAAAACGTGTGGTTTTTCTTTTGTGTGCTGTTTTGCTCCAGAGCGTTGCTGCTCTTTTGAGGTGATTTTTTTTCCTCCTCCTTTGGCGTATCCTTTTGAAGTGTGAGCACTTCCTTTATGGCATCATCTTCTGAAGACGCATCGTCGACCGTTGATTCTTCTGCGGGTTCAGTTTGTGCTGCCTGCGCATCACCCTTTTCAGGAGCCTTGAGTTGTGACTTATATAATCTGAATTTGACTTCAAACTTCATGAGCGTTTCAGCGTGTTTGGCCAGCGTCTCTTTGTCCCTGGAAACCAAAACCTGAACAGGAAGGTTAAGAACCAGTTCCATAGCTTTGTGCAGAGGAACAGAGGGGCTGGTAGTAGCAATCATGCGTGCAACTATCAGTCGGGCTTTCTGAGTTGGAATTTTGGTCACATACAGGTCGAATAATTGCATACATTAACCTCTGCTGCTATGATATCTATTATATCGGCTTTTTACAATGAAAGGTTGAGAGGTGTTTTCTCAGTGTGATTAAACTGTTGCACACGGTGCTTTGGTGGGTTATTTATAAATGGTTGGTTCTGTTAAACAGCGAGGAATCTTCCAGAATACGACAGGCTTCATCAAGATTACCCTCTTCTATTCGCTTTATGGAAAAACCCCGTCGCTCCATACCTCTGAACCAGGTGTTTTGTCTCTTTGCGAGCCTGAAAATACTCTGTCTGAGGTCGATGTACATCTGCTGGTAATCGCACTCTCCCAGCAGGTATCTTGCGATATAACGGTACTCCATCCCAAACAATTCAAGCCTCTCTTGGGTTATACCATTTTCTATAAGTCTGCTAACTTCTTCGATCATCCCACTCTCTAATCTGCTTTTGAGTCTGAGTTCTATTCGCTCCTTTAGCTTCTCTCTCTCCCAGGTAACATACAGAATCAGTGGGGCAATAGAGGGCTTTGATAGTTTCTGTTTCTCACCTAAGCTGGCTCTGGCAACTTCAAGCGCTCGCACAATTCGTTTTTTGGAGCTAAGGTCGGTATCGTTGAATAGTGTGCTATTTTCCTTTTTTAGTTGTTCGATGAGCTGTTCTTTATCCTGAAGCATAAGGTGTTTTCTGAGTTCGGGATTCTCGGGAACAGGTGGAATGGTGTAGTGTTTCAGCACTGCTTCAAGATAAAGGCCCGTACCACCTACTGCTATAGCTGATTTTTTTCTCTTTGTGATTTGATTAAAGCAATGGTAGAAATCGCGCTGATAATCATAAAGAGTATAGATTTGAGAGGGATGGGCTATATCTATAAGGTGGTAGGGTATGGAACCCCTTTCTGTTTGATATTCATCAAGATCCTTTCCAGTCCCTATGTCCATGCCTTTATAGACCTGACGTGAATCCACGGAGATAATCTCCCCATCGAGGAGTATTGCGATTTGAACTCCCAGGCGGGTTTTCCCTGAAGCGGTGGGGCCACAAACAACTACACAGTTAAACATGGTTTAAAGTCCATAGAAAAAGGTAATGCTACAGTAATAAAAATACAACAGAGTAGGTGCAGAGTGCATAATATGGTTTAAATCCTTGAACCTTCTTTATAAAAGTCATATAATTTTTAGAAATAAGAGGATAGTATACCGATAGTGGAGCAAACATGAAATCTCAATGCTCTTTAGTTCCGGCGATAGTGGTTCTATTTATTATATCCTGTGTGATGCCGGGTGCTAATTCGGTTGAGGAGGGTAGAATCAGTTTGTTAAAGCAAGGTGATACGCTTTCGGGGTTTGAAAAAATTGTGGTACATTTCTCCCAACCAGTTAAAGAGCCTGAGCAGGTGTGTTTTACATTTGACCCTCCGCTTTTTTCTCATAGTTTTCGGTTCAGTGAAACTGCAGACAAAGCCTATATAGATCCCGGTGAGCCTATGAAAGGGGGGCATACCTATACTCTTACCCTGTGTAACGGTGTGTATTCTGTAGATGGTAAGCAATTTAAGGGTGAAAATGCCAGGATTACTTTCCATACCCATCCAATTGAACAGGAACCAAATGATACACCACAACTGGCAGACACGATATATGATCAGATGAGCGCGACGCTTTCGACCAGTACAGATGTAGACTGGTTTGTAATTGGCGATACGGGTGTATATGGCTTTGAATTCTCCCAGTACGATTTACTGTGCAGTGTAGTGGTTATGGATAGCAGTGAAAACACAATCAGTGAAACGATAACAGATAAGAATACAATAATTACAATACCAGCCGAATTTTCTCCGCCAGTTTTTATCGCGGTGAACTCTTTTCAGAACTGGAATGGCGGGTATTATCATATCAGATTGAAACGGGAATAGGATGTTTACTCAAAAGTACGCCAAAGAGTTAAAAGAACTTTCTGCGGATACCCAGAACAAAACGTTACTTACTAATCTAAGTTCAGCATACTGGAGTTATCTGGCTGATACTTGTGGCTCTCTTTTACGAGATAAAAAAGATTTGGATCAGTTTTTATCCGATGAGTCTGATCTGATTAACTTTGGCCTCTGCTCTGAGCTTATTGAAGCCGAAAAGGTGAGTGATGAAATTTCTGATGGTCTGAACGGAAACCGAATTCCGGTTTACGATATAAGTAGTTGGTTAAAAGAGCTGGTTTCAAAGATTAAAGATGGTGATAAAAAGGAGCAGTTAGAGCGTGATCTGCATTTGGGGGAGATAAGGAAAAAGAAACTTGAGGCAGAGTTAAAGGATATACAGTCTCAGAGATGTGCTATACTTGAGCAACATTTAAAAAAGAATAGCCGTGAATGGAAACGTCAAATAGAAGCACTTGAGAATACCGATAAGCTTCTGGGAGTAAGTATTAAGTCAAAGAAAGCAATTGCCCGGGGAAAATTTCTGTCAGTCGAAAGTAAACGGGAGCATTGTGTACGGGAAAAACAGCTAAGCAGTGAGCTTGAGAAAAGAGACTCTCTGTTTGGGAGTATGCCGGACCAGGAGACTGTTTTTACCCTGAAAAAACAGGCTAAATCAATTGAAGAGATCTTTATTACTATTGCCGATTTGGAATATGCAATAGAAAAGATGAGTGCTGAGCTGATAGATCTGGAGAAAAAATCTGACCAGATGTCGCCCCTTGAGATGGAAAACAGAGTAAAACGTGAGATAGAGTACTTACGTGATATGGCAAAACTTTCGGCTAAACGGCTTCACTTAGATACGGTGGCGCTGTTGAAATCGGGTGATAAATACTTAACGGGTAAAATGCTTGGTGAATATGTAAACAGAATTCTTGAGTTCGATCCCCATATTTTTCACAATGACAGGGTAAATATTTTCGGCAAGCCTTCTATTCTGGTTGTTCCCGGATGTGGCAACTCCCTTTATGATTGGAAGAATAACAGAATTATTATACCCCTTACAGCTCCGTCAGGAAATTTTATGGCATCTGTTGCATGCGCAATAATTGAATATCGCCTGGATGTTGATGAAGATAAAAAACTTCTTACATCCTACAATCAGATACCTGAATTAAAAGGGATCAGGTCGGTGTTTCAGCTTCGTAACAGGCTAATAAAAGATTATATAGGGTGGATGACAAGTGAGTACAAGGGGTACAGGATCTTATCCAAAGACGTAAAGGCATGGTTTGAGCACGAAATCGCCCCGCCAGGAAATGACATCTATACACCACCTGAGCTTCAGAGGTATGCTGTTTCCGGTGAAGCGTATAAGAAGCTGCTCGAAGAGATGGAGGAGAAGGCAAAAGATGTTGAACAATGCAGCGCAGAGGAACTGTGGAAAGGAAGCATACTGTTTTATCAGCAGGGTAAATATGATAAGGCCCTTGATTTAATCAATGTGCTTGTAAAGAGAGAGCCTGAAAACCATCTTGCTCTGTATAACCGGGGCCACATTGCTGTAAAACAGATGAATAAAACAGTAGCAATCGAATCCTTTAATGAGTATAGCAGAATGAATCCTCAGAGTTGGTGGGCCAGAATGGCACGTGATCATGTAAGGAGACTTCAGGCGGGCTGAGTGTATCAGCCCCGGTTTCCCCTCTCATGACCCCGTAACTTCTGTTTATTACCGATAAAACGCTATCCGGCAGATATCTTAACGCTTTTTATCTCTTTGTTTGCAAGGCGTACACCGGCTGCTTTGCAACCTTTAACCTGGTAGTCGTTAAGCATGAAAGTTTCATCAAGCACTTTAAGGCGCGGTTTGGGTTTGTACTGTAGAGTAACAACAGCTTTGGAGTCTGTTGTTAGTTTAAGAATAGTACATTTGTCAGGGACTAACTGGTAGCCTCTGTTTAGAATAAATTTATCAATTTTACATCGTTTAAGATAGGGGAGTTTAGTTTTATTGTCGCGGTATATAACGTTAAAGACCAGATCCTTATCGACAAACCCGCAATAAAGCATACCCTTATCCACAAACAGTTTGTCGGGTACATCCATCACCGAGTAAGCACCGGATTTTCTGATAACAAGTACCCTGTCATACTGAGAGACATCAAAGAGAACGTTTCCGTTGACCTGGTAGCCAAGGTATCCTGTGTCTTTTTCGTATCGTAATTTAAGGTTACGCTGTGCTGCTTCACGAACGTCGACTTTTTTAAAAGACATGAGCTTTGTTCTGCGGGGGAACTGCTTTCCATACTTTTCAATCAGATCTTCAAGGAATGAGATCGCGTAATCGACTATTGCAGCGAGATGTTTTTTAATCTCTCTAAGCCTTCTTCTAATATCACGCATCTCTTTTTGTGCTCTTTTAATATCGTAAGCGGATATCCTTCTGATAGGAATTTTAAGCAGCGTTTCCACATCTTCATCGGTTACTTCCCGCTTAATCTGGTTTTGAAAGGGCTTAAGTCCTTTATGTACTGCTTCAGTGACATCTTTTGCGGTAGTCTTTTGCTCAATTTTCTTGTAAATTCTGTTTTCAATAAATATTTGCTCAAGAGTTTTAGCGTGTAGCTTGTCATTAAGCTTTTTCTCTTCAAGCATAAGCTCTGCTTTTAAGATTTCCACCAATTGCTGTGAGTTGTGATGGATCACTTCTGAAGCAGTCATAACGGTAGGTTTATCATCGTTGTTAATCACCATCATATTCGCGGAGATGGATGATTCGCAGTCGGTGAAAGCGTACAGTGCGTCCACCGTATCTTCTGAGCGTATCCCGCGGGCGAGTCTGATTTCGATCTCAACATCTTCTGCTGTATAATCACTGATACCGGAGATTTTTAGTTTTCCTTTGCGTGTAGCAGTTTCTATTGAAGAGATAAGAGATTGGGTGGTTGTGCCATGAGGCAATTCTCTGATAACTATTCGTTTGGGGTCACTGGTGTCAAGCTTTGCCCGTACCAGAACCTTTCCGTTACCATCATCATACTCCGAAACGTCGGCGAACCCGCCGCATGCAAAATCCGGATAGACCAAAAACTGTTCACCTCTTAAAGCCGCGACCTGTGCTTCAAGTAACTCTTTAAGATTATGTGACAAAATCTTGGTTGACATTCCCACAGCAATACCTTCTGAGCCAATGGCAAGAAGTACCGGTAGTTTTGATGGCAGTGTGAGAGGCTCTCTGTTTCTTCCGTCATAGGAGTCGAGAAACTCGGTTATTTCCGGATTAAAGAGCGTTTCGCGTGCAAGTGGCGAAAGCCGGCATTCGATATACCGAACGGCTGACGCGGGGTCACCGGTGAGAATGTTGCCAAAGTTACCCTGCTTATCAATAAACATCTCTTTGTTTGATAAAGAAACCAGGGCATCACCAATGGATGCATCACCATGAGGATGGTATTTCATGCACTGTCCTACAACATTTGCCACCTTATGAAACTTGCCATCATCAACTTCCCACAGTGTGTGCAGTATTCTTCTCTGAACAGGCTTAAGTCCATCATTGACATGAGGTATCGCACGATCTTTAATGACGTAGGATGCGTACTCAAGAAAGTTGTTATTGTAAATATTGTTTATAAAAGCCATACTAAATAAGATTCTCCATTATGTATTCGCGTCGTTTCGGAGTATTTTTTCCCATGTAAAACCCTAATGTTTCAGGAATGTTCTGAACACTTTTTATATTCACTTCAACTAAACGTATGTCATCTCCGATAAACTGCCCAAACTCTTTGGGTGAGATTTCACCCAATCCTTTAAATCTGGTAACTTCAGGGTTACTGATATCTTTTAAAGCAATGTTTTTTTCTTTTTCATTGTAACAGTAGCGGGTGTGTTTTTTGTTTCTCACCCTAAAAAGCGGTGTTTCCAGTATATAGACATGTCCTGCAACCACAAGCTCTTCAAAGTAAGTGAGAAAGAAAGTGAGCAGGAGGTTTCTGATATGAAATCCATCCACATCGGCATCAGTGGCAAGAACGATTCTGTTGTAGCGAAGTTTCTCAAAGTCCTCCTCTATCCCCAGGGCCATCATCATATCGTGCAGTTCATCATTTTGATAAATCGCCGCCCTGGTTCTGTTAAACACATTCTGTGGTTTTCCTTTCAGGGTGTATATGGCCTGTGTGTAAACGTCTCTTGCCGAGATGATCGAACCACCTGCCGATTGTCCTTCAGTGATAAAAATGGTCGATTTTTCCCCCTTGGGACCGTCACTGAGATGGTACTTACAGTCTTTTAGATTGGGTATCTTTATTTCGACTCTTTTTGCAGCCTCTTTGGCTTCCTTCTTTACCTTATTAAGTTCTGTGCGCAGCTTTTCATTCTGGACGATTTTACTTTCAAGTTTCTTGGCTGCTTCATTATTCTTATGAAGAAAATCGACCACCGAGCTTTTTACCTCCGATACGATCCAGCTGCGTATCTCAGTGTTGCCAAGTTTGTTTTTGGTTTGGGATTCAAATACGGGTGATTTCAATTTTATCGCGACTGCTCCGGCAATACCTTCTCTTACATCCACACCCGAAAAATTCTTCTTAAAAAACTCGTTAACCCCTTTTAAAATACCTTCCCTGAACGCGCTCTGATGCGTTCCGCCATCACTGGTGAACTGTCCGTTAACAAATGAAAAGTACGTTTCACCATAGCTTTGAGTGTGGGTAAAAGCGTACTCTACCTGCTTGCTGCGGTAATAAGCAATGTTATAATAAGTACTGGTTCCCACCTCGGCTTCAAGCAGGTCAAGAAGACCGTTTTTTGATTCAAACTTCTGATTCCCCAGATACAGCTTAAGCCCTGCATTAAGATAGGCATAGTTCCACAGGCGCTGCTCTATATATTCATAGTTATACTCATAATCACCAAAAATACCAATGTCCGGAGTAAACTCAACAAGAGTTCCGTTTGGCTCATTTTTGGCCTGGCCGCTTTTTTTGGATTTTAATTTGCCCTTTGAAAACACTGCTTCAAAAAATTTTCCATCCCTGAATGAGCGTACCTTAAAATAGCTTGATAGTGCGTTAACAGCTTTGGTACCAACCCCGTTAAGTCCCACACTGAACTGAAATACATCATCATTGTATTTCGCTCCGGTATTAATAACCGAAACACAGTCGATAACTTTACCCAGCGGTATCCCTCTGCCATAATCGCGTACACTTAAGGTATCATGCTCAAACAACACATCAATTCGTTTTCCAAACCCCATGATAAATTCATCGATGGAGTTGTCGATCACCTCTTTTAAAAGCACATAGATACCATCATCGGGATTGGACCCATCTCCCAGGCGCCCGATGTACATCCCGCTTCTCAGGCGTATATGTTCAAGAGAGCTGAGGGTCTTAATCTTGCTCTCATCGTAAGTGGATTTTGAAATATTTTTACTCATAAGCTCACAGTCGAAATATTTTGAAAACTGATATAATAGTGATTGTGCACCCTTTTGAGGATGCAGGAAACATAATATAAATACATCTTTAGGCATTCACAAGATTACCGAAAAACGCTTCTACTGTGCCCTGTTTCCCTGTTATCACACCAAAATAACTTCTCTAAGAGAAGTGGAAAACTAATTAATATGTTTAGTTTAAACCAGTTTTGAGCGGTACTTTTTTGAAAAATGCTTCTGTTTTAAAGTCGATTTAATGGTTCGATAACCCATTACGTCGAAACCACCCCGTGATATTGCGTAAAAAAAGGCCTGTCACATTTTAAACAGGACTAACCTTTCAAACCACTCCCGGCCCCAAAAGGAATCGGATTGCAGCAGCCAGCGTACCTCATTGTTTCAATGTTCTTGCTGAATCATACTGGATTGTATATTTTCTAAATAGTTTCTGTTAGGATGCGCACTGAACGGGTTGCTTGAAACAGCACTTACCCAATAACCTCGGGGCTTCAAAGAGGCCATAGTTTTGAGCGGAGGAGAAGCAAAAGCGCGCACAGCTTCAGAAATAGAGTACATTATTCTTGTGGACCTACAATCATCCCGGAGGAGCTGAAACATGTCACTCTCAGAAGTTATAAAGACCGCTCTTGATCATATCGAGCATGTCGCTAAAACAGAAACTGTCATTGGTGAGCCGATAAAAGCGGGCGATATTACCCTTATCCCTGTTTCTAAGGTCTCCATTGGCTTTGCTGCAGGGGGTGGTGGGAAGGATGATACCTGCGGCTCCGGAGCAGGTACGGGTGGTGGTGTGAATGTAACACCTATTGCGTTGATCTCTGTTTCTGAAGGCAACATTGAGGTGCACTCGGTCAGTCAGTCCGATCCAAGTCTTTCAAAGCTCCTTGCCGCAGCTCCGGATTTATGGAAAAAAATATCTAAATATGTTAAGAAAAAAGACGAAATAGACTGTGATGATTAATAAGGACTTCAGGTTAAGTAGCAGAAGTGTTTAAAAACCATTTGCCTTCCGTTTAGCTGATACCGTACAATAATACCAATTACCCATTTATCCTGAAGACAGATATTTATGCAGCACTACAGTAGCGGTGCTGCTGCTTTTAACGGGTACTGAAACCCTCATGGAGAAAGAATTAATGTTTGATAGAGAAGATCCTAAGATAATCTGGGTAGGCCCTCAGGGTGAGGGTGGTACCGGGACCTATGCTGACCCTTTTACATCACTGGGCCAGGCGCTTCAAAATGTGAAACCGGGCAACACGGTAGTGCTCAAAGACGGCACCTATTATAACGACCAGACTATTGAAATATCCGGTTCCGCAGAGCTTCCGGTGAAAATCTGTGCCGATACCGATGCTGAGGTGGTTATAGATGGCGCATGCTGGTTTTTTTACGATACCTCAGATCTGGTGGTTACAGACCTGATTTTCACAAATGCCCCTCAGGGAGCAATCTCGGTTATTGGAAATTGTCAGAGAAATCTTTTCAGTTCATTGAAGTTTCTGGACTGCGGGATCGCGGATAAACCATCCTGTACAGTTTATTTTGGCGGGGCTGGTGCCCGTTTTAATATGGTAGAGAATTGTCACTTCCAGCGCAATCAACTTAGGGAAGACCCGGCTAAATCCACTATCGCTCTTATGGTGGCTGAAGGTGATGATGAGTTTGCCTTGCCCATAAAAAACCATATCTTCAGGCGTAATACTTTTATAAACTATAGCTATGGAGTGATGATCGGAAGCAGCGATCAATCAGATCTTAACAGTGGGCATATCGTCGAATACAACAGAATCGAAAACTGCAGTATTGATGGAATTATGGTAAAGGTCGGTGACGCTCAGGTGAGAGGCAACCTGATTAAGGGCTGTATGCGAAACCCTGTGTCGGTGAGCACCGGTGAAGGTACTGTGGTGGAAGACAACAGGGTGGTTGATTGTAAAAAGGGTGTTCAGGTAAATGGGGATGGCCATACAGTTGTAAATAATTGTTTTATTCGGTGCGCAGAAGAGGCCGTAAATGTTGGCAGCAGCTCGGGAACTTTGCGTAAAGCTGCTTCAAATCTGTTCATAAACAGTAATACCTGTGTCCACTGTGGCATTGATGCCCCTGATAAGCAAGAGGCTGTAAGCGGCTTTAGAATCGAGCCCGGTACCTCCTGTATAATTCAAAAGAACCTGGTGGTTGGTGATGGTAAACCCTATGGAATCGTGGGGGAAAACGGTGATTCAACTGTAAATTATGTTGTGGATGATAATATCTGCGACAATTCCGGTGTTTCACTGCATGGGTTTGAACATTCCAGCGTCTCTTTCGATCAGCCTGATGATGATAACTACCAAAACAGCTCAGGATACGGAGCGTGTGGTTTGATGCTTACGCCCCAGACCTTCGATCCTTCAATTGATGAGCTGCGGGAAGGTGAGGTGGATTACCTGGCCGCAAGTGTACTGGAGGATGAGCAAGGCGGACTTGTCATACCCGGAGGCGATGATGAAAACCCCTTTACGGAAATCTATTCCGGATTGCTTCAGGACAATGGCCCGGAGGATGAAACAGTAGATGATGGAACAGTTAATGAGGATGATTAAGCTTTAATCAAATCACCAAGCCGGGAAAATCTGTTCAGTGCTTCATCATTTTTAACCGCGATTTTCAGTGCGTTTGCGGTTCCGATTAAAACGCACAACTCCCTGGCACGGGTAATCGCGGTGTATATAAGATTTCGCTGAAGCATCACATAGTGCTGGGTGGAAACAGGAATTATAACCGCTTTAAATTCACACCCCTGGCTTTTATGGATACTTATGCAGTAGGCAAGAGTTAGTTCATCCAAGTTGCCTGATTCATAAATTACCGTATTGCCCTGGAAGTCAACCGTAACAGCATCCTCTGTTACCGCGCAGATCTTACCTATATCGCCATTAAAAACACCCAGATCATAGTTGTTTTTTATCTGCATTACCTTGTCACCAAGAGTAAAAACCGCTTGTCCGTGGGTGATCTTTAGCGTATTGGTGTTGATCTTTTGTTGAAGTGCTGTGTTTAAGTTTGCCGTTCCAATAATCCCTTTGTGCATCGGTGAAAGAAGCTGAATGTCATCTGAGGGGTCAAATCCGTACCGTGCCGGCAGGCGTTTTGATACAAGCTCAACAATGGTTTGAACTGATTGGTGGGGATCTTCTTCATGAAGAAAAAAGCAATTATCAACTTTAGCGTTTTTAAAATGGGGTACATTCCCCTGGATTATTTCGTGAGCAGCACATACAATCCTGCTTTCCGCAGCCTGCCTGAAAATCTGTTTGAGATGAACATGGGGAAGAGATCCGCTCCCTATAAGGTCACCAAGTACATTGCCTGCCCCAACCGACGGAAGCTGATTGTTATCCCCCACAAAAATCAGATGACAATCGCGGGGAACTGCGCTTAAAAAACTTTTCATCAGCATTATATCCACCATCGAGACTTCATCAAGAATGATAACGTCGGCATCCAGCGGCTCCTCTTCGTTTTTCACAAAAGAATAGGGCCCTTCACCTGGTTTATACTGAAGCAAACGGTGGATCGTGCGGGCTTTGTAGCCCGATATGGAACCCATCCGCTGAGCCGCTCTACCGGTGGGTGCCGCGAGCTTTACCTTTAGCCCCATCTGTGCAAAGTAAGCTACTATTACCTGAAGAACAGTTGTTTTTCCTGTGCCCGGACCACCTGTAAGAAGCAACAGTTTGTTGCGGGTTGCGCTTTTTATCGCTTCAACCTGCTCTGGCGCGCCGATCCAGCCGCTTTCGCGGCGGTAGTTCTCAAGCCATGGTTCAATGGGTTGGTCGAAGCGATTACTATCAGAGAAAGGCGCCCAGATTTTCTCTTGTAACAGTGACGCGGTTTTACTTTCAGCTTTGTATAGCCACGGAAGATAGATCGCATCACCCTCCTGTATGAAAAGAGAGGCTTTTATGGCATGATCAAGAGAAAAGGTTATAAGCTCATCTTTTACCTGCAGTAGTTGTGATGCTTTCTCTGTAAGGTCTTGAGACGGTAAAAAACAGTGACCGTCACCGCAAGCTTCCTGAAGAGTGAAAGTGAGCCCTGCCCTGATTCGTTTATAGGAATCGTGTCCAAAATTTAACTTTCTTGCAATGGCGTCAGCTTTTACAAACCCGATTCCCCACACACTGTCGATAAGCGCATAAGGGTTTTGGCAAATTTTACTTTGCGCCTCCGCGCCCCAGGCTTTATAGATCCTGGAGACCATATTAACCGAAACCCCGTAGTCCTGCAGAAATAACATAAGCTGGCGCATTTTTCTCTGGCTTTCCCAACCATCAATAATCTTTTGAACCGTCTTGGGTCCGATCCCCGGAACCTCGGTAAGCCGCCGCGGTTCATTGTCAAGGATGTGCAAAGTATCAAGGCCAAACGTAGCGGTGATCTGCCTCGCTCTAACTTCACCGATGTTAGCAATGTAACCTGAACCAAGAAGCTGTTCAATACCCTCAAGAGTGGCTGGTTTAACTATGGAAAAAGAGCTGATCTTAAACTGTTGCCCAAATTTCTTATGCCTCTGCCACTCACCCTCCATAACAACAGATTCACCTTTGCGCACCGTTGGCATCGTACCCACACAGGTAACGGGGTTTTGGGTAGTGGTTTGAAGCTGAATGACCGTAAAACCATTATCGGCATTTTGGTAGGTAATGGTTGCTATCGTTCCTTCGAGTTTATCCATGGTTTAAAATATACAACGTTGCAGGAGTCCGGGGTTAATAATGAGGAGTTTTTGGGATCGGGAGCGTTTTATGGAAGGAGTTTTATGGGGCTAAAGGCGATAGATTGGGTCACCCCCGGGCGTCAATGGTAAAAGCGTGAAAGGATCCGTTTGGGGGGACCCTTGGGCTATAATCGCGGGAGGGTACAGGTTCAAGACATGGGTAACACAATATGTACATTAGTTAGTCTCTTGAAAGGAGGCTGGCTATGCCGTGGAAGGAGTTACAGGTTTTGGATCAAAGAACAGAATTTGTGCTGAAGTCGTTAAGCAGGGATGTCGTATTCACTGAATTATGTCGAGAATACGGAATTAGTACAAAAACCGGCTACAAATGGCGGGAACGCCTCATTTGGATCTTCCCTGAAAAAGTAGACACGGTTTTATGCTGCCTTCTTAAAATGGTTTTCGAAATCAACTGGTGACAAGTATCCTGTTGCACTGTGTCTTCTTTTCCTGTTATAGTAGTGCTCAATATATTCAAAGGTGCTACTTAGAACATGCTGCCTGTCAGTGAATGCTTCATGATAAACCAATTCGGTTTTATAAATTCTGAAAAAGGACTCTGCAACAGCATTATCCCAACAGTTACCTTTCCTGGACATGCTTTGAATAAAACCATGTTTCTCTAACTCCGCCCTGAAGGCTTCACTTGAATACTGGGTGCCTCGATCAGAGTGTATCATAACACCAGGCTGAAGATTTCTGTTTCTAATTGCTCTTCTAAGGGCCGTTAACACCATTTCTGTATCACAACGAGAGCTAACTGCCCAACCTGCAACAATACGGGAGAACAGGTCAATAAACACTGTCAGATAAGCCCACCCTTCATTGGTTTTAATATAGGTGATAATCACTCACCAGAACTTTATTCGGTTCAGATACAGTAAAATTACGGTTGAGAAGATTATCTGCGACCGGTAGGTTGTGCTTGGAATTTGTCGTAACGACTCTAAACTTCCGGTGTGTTTTGGCCCGGAGGCCATTATTGCTCATAATGGAAGCCACACGGTTTTTTCCAGCCTTTATACCACAGCCATCCAGTTCTTTTTTCATCTTAATGCTACCGATTCGCCTTTTATGTTCTTTGTATATCCTATGAATTTCTTTGGTTACCATAGTATTATCTGACTCCCTTAAAGATGGTTTATGGTTTAACCACTTGTAAAAACCACTGCGTGACACTCTTAATACCCGGCACATCTCCTGCACCGAAAATTCGGTGCGGTGTCCCGCTATGAACCGGAATATGGATTCGGTTCCCTTGAGAAGATGGTCACTGCTTTTTTTAAGATGTCGCGCTCCCTTGTGATCTGTTCGACTTTCTTTCTCAACTCACGGTTTTCGGCTTCGAGGTCTCCTTTTTTCCCGGAAGATCCAATGGTATTTTGTTGTCTGTACTTTGCAACCCAATCCTTCAAAACACCATTACCAATACCAAGAGCTTTTTCAACTGAGTGGTGAGTTCTTTTGTCTTCAACCACCATGCGGACTGCTTCTCTCTTGAATTCTTCATCATACCTGCGGTTACCCATAGACACATTCTCCTTTTTTATAAAAATAAATATTTAGGGAAAATATGTGTCTACTGAAACAGGATAGATCTAGAGGAGAGGAGAGGGACGCAGAGAGAGAGGGAGTTGTTCGCGCGGAGACGCAGAGAGGGAAAAAGAATCGCGCGGTATGCTACGTTTTCTCCTGTTAATAAAATCATCTGCAGGAAATACCCCCCTCTGCCTTACCATACGGCCACTGCTCTGGGTTCCCTGCCCTGTAAGGGCAGTCCATACTTTGGCTTCGCTCAGCACAGGTTTATAGCCAGGTCTTTCAAGGCCTGGTCCCCGCAGAGAGAGGAATTGTTCACGCGGAGACGCAGAGAGAGAAAAAGAAATCACATGGTATGCAACGTTTCTCCTGTTAACGAAATCATCTGCAGGAAACAACCCCTTCTGCCTTACCATACGGTCACTGCTCTGGTTCCCTGCCCTTGTAAGGGCAGTCCATCTATAGCCAGGTCTTTCAAGGCCTGGTTCCCGTAGGCCCGGTCTCGAAAAACGCCCGGTCCCGAAAAACCCCTGGTCCCCAGGCCCCTCTCCGCCCCTGCCACCTGTTCACGATGCACTCATAGTGCTATCTTTGATAGCGTAAAAGGATTTGCAAACCCCTGCTATTTTCTCAGAAACGATCATCGCTTCAGGAAAAAGTTGTTTGAACTGGCTTCTTTTAAGAAGATTGATACATCTAACATATTGAAGCGCTTTATCCCTCTCCGGTACTTTAGGACAACCTGTTTTGATAGTCATAATTATAAATACACGTATACTTTCAGGGAGCCAGTGAAAAAAGGGCAGCATAAAATGCGGTTCAAGTGGAAAAAAGAAATTGGGCGTTTGTACATAGTAATACTGTGCGACACGTTTTAGTTCACTGGCAAATTGTGTAATGTTTTCCCAGTTACCAACATGCTCTATAACGGAATTTGAGTGAGCGATATCAAAGTGATTGTCATCGTATTGTTCCAGATCGCATCCATTTCCTTTGGTAAACCTAAAAATCTCGTCATCGTAATCATTTGCTTCTTTAGTATTCAAAAGGGTAATGTGGGTCTTTTTAAGTACCTCCGGAGGGGCAATATTCCAGTAGCTTCTGGTGCCACCGATATCCAGTATTTCTACCTTTCCCTTTTCCGCACTAATTTTGTTTATCAGGGTTACTAAAGGTTTAATCCTTTTTTTTCTAAGTCTTGATGAAAGTGATGAAGTGTTATCGCAATCACTGAGATACGTTTTTAACGAGAAAAGGAGCTGCATTTTCACCCTCCTGATATAATGTGTGTACGAGAAATGGTAGGGACTATATTGTGCTGTTTTCTTTCTTCACCTACTTATCTATATACCAAATCCCGCTATTTTGGGAATTGGAGAATTGGTGCTTTGTATACTGGAATACGGGTAGAATACTAGAGAACAGACTTAAAGGCTTTAGAACAAAAAGAGAAGAAAAAGGTTTCCTACCAGCAACTGTTGGAAATAGAAGCAAAAATTGTGCAAACAATACCAATACCATCGGGAGGAGAGAGACGCAGAGAATGAGGGGGTTTGATCGTACGGAGACGCGGAGGCGCAGGGAGGAGAGGGACGCTGAGAGAGAGGGACGCTGAGAGAGAGGGACGCTGAGAGAGAGGGATTTTTACACGCGGAGACGCAAAGGCGCAGAGAGGGAATATGAAATCACCTGTTATGCAACGTTTTCCTCCTGTTATTGAATTACCTTCAGAAAATACCCCCTTCTGCCTTACCATACGGCCACTGCTCTGGGTTCCTTGCCCTGTAAGGGCAGTCCATCTATAGCCAGGTCTTTCAAGGCCTGGTCCCCGCAGAGAGAGAGGGAATTGTTCGCGCGGAGACGCGGAGACGCAGAGAGAGAAAAGAATCACATGGTATACAACGTTTCTCCTGTTAATTGAAACCATCTGCAGGAAACAATCCCTTCTGCCTTACACTACGGTCACTGCTCTGGATCCCTGCCCTTGTAAGGGCAATCCATACTTCGGCTTCGCTCAGCACAGGTCTATAGCCAGGTCTTTTAAGGCCTGGTCCCGAAAAACGCCTGGCCCTGGTCCCCGGAGGCCTAACTCCCGGAAACACCACGCGTATCCTATCTGCCTAAAAGCTACTTTACTGCCTAAACACCTTTGGCTCAAAAGGCTGTTCATACTTAGGCTCCGGTCAGCACAGGCTTATCATCTGCAGTTTTAACACCTTAGCTTGCGACATCATCTCACTCAATCAATTTTCACTACTCTACACGATTTCACAACATACAGTGAAAGAAATGTTTGTTTTGTAAGCTTACACTTTATATTTTACTACCAAAGTGTTAAAAAGATACAATAACAATAGGAAGAATTGTGACCAATATCACACTTTTGGGGGCAAAAACCAGAACGCAAAGCGTGATATAACGCGTCCGGTTGATTCCTGCTCCTGATTGCTGTTTGATAGTAGGTGTTCATTTTACCGTTAAAATGAACCGTTTTAGCTGTTTACGCTCCCTGTGGGGAGAATATTGGGTAGGGCCGGGATGCCCTAAAGAAAGGACCGCCGGACCGGGAACTGCCCGGCAGAAATTGGCGTGAGAATAGAGCTGGAAATTTTCGCGTACTAACGCTTAACTTCAACATAACTTCAGATTCTTTTATGCTACACAGAAAACTAACACATCCATTAATCACTGTTTAAGACTTTGTTTATTCGCTTTACCGGCAACGGGGGGTTTGTTGAAGGTAAAGAAGATAAAGGGGTTAAACAGGGAGCTGTACTGAGCTGGTCTGTGTACCCGGAGGTTAAAATGTTGATCCTGAGAGAGGAGGGTAAGCCATGTGAATACAACATGTTAGTAGATCCTTTATAAGCTAAGGCTTTAGGGCTGACCGGGAATACTTGTTGCTTTTTTTAGTTAAGAGAGGGCCAAAAAGAATAAGGAATCGTGTCACTGGTTGATAAGGACCATAAGCCCGGGGGGCAGGTCAAATTTCCCTTTCCAAACCTAAAGAGGTTTCCAGCCAGTTAATTAAACAGAAAAAAAAAGATCTTACTGTAATGGTAATTGCTGTTTTCCGTTGAAAGGAAGTAACGTATATGAAAAGAGTACCCTTGTTAAATTTATATGTGGATAGCACTTCAATGGATGGAGTTGTTGAAAACCTGTTTGAAAGAATAGAGCATAGGATAAAAAGCAGTGTGTTTTTTGTTAACGCGTTAAAAGCGTATGAAATCGATAAGGATTCAAAGCTGCTACATATCATGAACTCTTTTGATTTTGTACTTGCCGATGGCATGCCGCTCGTTTGGATCTCAAAGTGGCTTGGTGAAGCATTGCCTGGCAGAGTTAACGGAACCGACTTGTTCGAACGGTTATTGAAAGAGGCCGAATCACGCGATAAATCGGTGTACTTTCTGGGGGCCAAAGAAGAGAATCTAAACCAAATGATCGAAGTGGTAAAAAAGCGCTACCCCAATCTACAGATCGCCGGATGGAGAAACGGGTACTTTAACGGTGAAGAAAACAGTGGGGTGGTGGACGGTATCAACAAATCCGGGGCTGATATCTTGTTTTTAGGATTTGGCAGTCCCAAAAAAGAGCTGTGGGCCTATGAAAATATGAGTTCCTTGTCGGTATCGGTAGTACAGGGGGTGGGAGGGAGTTTTGATGTTTTATCCGGTCTGGTAAAAAGGGCTCCCAAATGGATGCAAAAATGTGGCTTAGAGTGGTTTTACCGGTTCTGTAAAGAGCCAAGAAGAATGTTCAAACGGTATCTGATAACCAATACCTTCTTTATCGCGCTGTTTTTAAAATGTTATTGTAAGGAGTTGAAATCTAAGGTCAGATGGGCCTAATTTGGACGCGGAGGCGCAGGGAGGAGAGAGACGCTGAGGTAGAGGGATTTTTACACGCGGAGGGGCGGAGACGCAGAGAGGGAAAAGAAATCGCGTGGTATTCAACGATTTCTTTTGTTAATGAAATTATCTGCGGGAAATACCCCCTTCTGCCTTACCATACGGCCACTGCTCTGGATCCCTGCCCTGTAAGGGCAATCCATTTATAGCCAGGTCTTTCAAGGCCTGGAGGCGCAGGGAGGAGAGGGACGCAGGGACGGAGGAGAGATACGCTGAGAGAGAGGGATTTGTTCGCGCGGAGACGCAGAGGCGCAGAGAGGGAAAAAGAAATCGCCTGTTATGCGACGTTTTCTCCTGTTAACGAAACCATCTGCAGGAAACAACCCCCTCTGCTTTACACTACTGCCACTGCTGTGGATCCCTGCCCTGTAAGGGCAGTCCATCTATAGCCAGGTCTTTCAAGGCCTGGTCCCTGGGGGCCTGAAAGGTAAATGAACGAATTTTGACGGTAAGGTTTGTTGTGAGGAATTAGAATCATTGGTGCCGGATACTGGCGGGAAGGAAAAATGGTTTATGAAGAAAAATGAATCTTACTCAGATGCGCCACGGGAAATCGCCGAAGAGATAAAAGGAAGTGAAAGGATCGAAGATTTTCTTCCCTCGCCGGATGAGATTTCACAGAGTGTTAAGAAACAGCAAACAGTATCTGTTACAATGAACCTGAAAAAAGAAACGCTAGAGCAGTATGAACGATATGCTCAGAAGCAAGGGATAGATTACCACTCATTTATTTCGGCGCTTCTGGAAAAATATGCCCAGTGTTTGTAGTATCCGGAAAATTCTCCTACCCCCGTCGGTAAATATCGCATGGGGTAGCCAACCGCGCATGCTCTGGCACTAACCTCTTTGGGGTATTATGGCTTTTGTACCGTGGTGTTTATTGTGGTGTGTGCTTTTTTTTGAACCAGCAACCACCCACCTTCACATAGGCAAACGCCTGGTAGTTGATTATAATACCCCAAAGGGGTTTTCTATATCAGCCCCTACCCGGGGCGGTTTCTCTACCTCCTTCATTCCAAATTCTCTCTTCCTCCCGCGATTATAGCTCAAGGGTCCCCCCAAACGGATCTTTTCACGCTTTCACCATTGACGCCCGGGGGTGACCCAAACTATCGCCTTTAGCCCCATAAAACTCCTTCCTAAAATCCTGGTCTCTCAAACGCCTTGCGATCGTTCCCGGTACATCTCGCTCCTCATTCCAAAACAAAAAAAATTCCCACATCTCCCCTTTTGAGAATACCTTACAGCAAAAACTAACTCTTTTGAGGTAAAACAGACATGGCATGAAATCTGTATGTTACTATCCTTGGAGGAGTTAAATTTTCAAGGAGATGTGCCATGATACATAAAGTAGTAACTTCAATTGTTTTGATACTTATCTTAAACGCTGCTTCTTCGGCAGAACTGATACGGATCGACGATGATATCATCTACGATCCACAAGCCGATCAGTACTGGTATGGCCCTCGCTTTTACCATGAAGGATTACCGGAAGAATTGCAGTATCAACCGTACATGTGGGACTACTCTATCTATTCCGGTACAGTAGCTGAAATGAACCGGGATCCTGCGCTTACCAGCCATAAATGGGGCGATTGGTATGTCGCGGGTAAAGATGATATCACTACATTTGTAGAAAACAATCTGGATGAGATTCCCCACAATTTCATAGCCGATGTTACAGGAATGAATTGGGAGATGATACAGGAGAGGTTTTTTGACAAGCAAAACCCCGCAAATCCAGATCAAAACGCGGTGATGAGGGTGGTGTCCTATCCTGAAGATTTCTGGGAAGATATGTATCCCGATGAGCCCATGCCTCCACCTTTTTATGAGATAGAATATGTAGACCATGATGATGTAGTGGTTCCCGACAGAGGTCTTCGTGGTATCTGGGTAACAGCCCGGGGAGAAAAAACCGCTGCGGTCCCTGAGCCATCTTTAATTTTCACCATGGTTGGTGCACTGGCAGGACTGTTCTTTATGAGAAGGAAAGGTGACAAACAATAACCCGTCCCACTCTAAGAACTTCCTCCTCCCCCGGGCCGCGTCGATAAAACGCCTTGCCCGGGGTTTTTTCTGTGAACAGAGACGCGGAGGGGGGCAGGAGAGAGACGCAGAGAGATAGGAGTTTTTGCGCGCGGAGACGCGGAGGCGCGGAGAGGGGGGAGAGGGGGGAGAGGGACGCTGAGGGAGAGGGTTTTTTACACGCGGAGGCGCAGAGACGCAGAGAGGGAAAAGAAATCGCGTGGTATTCAACGATTTCTCCTGTTAACGAAATTATCTGCGGGAGATAACCCCTTCTGCCTTACCATACGGCCACTGCTCTGCTTCCCTGCCCTGTAAGGGCAGTCCATTTATAGCCAGGTCTTTCAAGCCTGGAGGCGCAGGAATGAGAGGGATGCTGAGGGAGAGGGATATTACACGCGGAGACGCGGAGGCGCAGAGAGGAATGAGAGGGACGCTGAGGGAGAAAGATTTTACACGCGGAGACGCGGAGGCGCGAAGAGGGGGGAGAGGGACGCTGAGAGAGAGGAATTTTTACACGCGGAGGCGCGGAGACGCAGAGAGGGAAAAGAAATCGCGTGGTATTCAACGATTTCTCCTGTTAATGAAATTATCTGCGGGAAATAACCCCTTCTGCCTTACCATACGGCCACTGCTCTGCTTCCCTGCCCTGTAAGGGCAGTCCATTCATAGCCAGGTCTTTTAAGGCCTGGAGGCGCAGGAATGAGAGGGACGCTGAGGGAGAAAGATTTTACACGCGGAGACGCGGAGACGCGGAGAAGGAAAAACAAACGCATGGTATGCTACGATTATCTCCTGTTAATGAAATTATCTGCGGAAAATAACCCCTTCTGCCTTATCACATGTTTACTGCTGTGGTTCCCCGGAACACCCGGTCCCCCGGATGGCGCGGAAAGGAAATCTTAACCACCAAAAGGAGGTCTCATGTCATTAAAAATACAGGTGATCATTTCAAGTACCCGCCCGGGGCGGTTTAGTGAAAAACCAGCACATTGGATACTGAGCAAACTTAAGCAGCAGGAAGGCATAGAGCCGGAGCTGCTCGATTTAAGAGAATACCCTTTGCCCTTCTATGATGAACCTCAGAGTCCAAGTCAGATTACAAATTTCTCCTATTCAAACGATATGGCTGTTGCCTGGGCTAAAAAGGTAGGGGAGGGTGATGGATATGTAATTGTTACCCCCGAGTATAATCATGGGTATCCGGGGGTGTTAAAGAATGCCTTAGACTATGTGTATCATCAGTGGAATCATAAAGCAGTGGGGTTTGTAAGCTACGGAGGTGTTTCGGGAGCCAGGGTAATTGAACAGTTACGGTTAGTGTCAGTGGAGTTACAGATGGTGCCGATCAGAAATTCAATCCATATCCCCCCACCTCTTTTTTATGATCTTAAAGGAAGAGAGGAGGTCGGGACAGAGGATTTTTCACCCCTCGATAACACCGCTCACCGATTCATCAATCAGCTTCAATGGTGGACTGAGGCTACCAGGGCTGCAAGAGAAAGGGAGTAGTTTAGAAAAAGGTGTCCGGGGGGGACCACACAGAGCATAGCAGGTTCATGGGAGCCAAGATAATAAATCGAGGTAAATAAGAGGTGCTGAATGTATTTTTCTCCCAGCTGAAGCTTTAATCTTATTTATCTCGAGGAATCACCAACGATGGTATCAAAGAAAATTGAAATCGCTCCATCAATTCTTTCTGCGGATTTTAGAAATCTGGAGCGTGAGGTAAAGGCCGCGCAGGATGCGGGGGCAGACAGAATACACTGCGATGTGATGGATGGACATTTTGTCCCAAATATTACTTTCGGACCACTGGTTATAGAGGCGGTTAAAAAGTGTGTTTCGATACCTCTGGATGTGCATCTGATGATTTCTGATCCCCAAAAATATGTGCGGGATTTCTGCAGCGCAGGGTCAGATGTTCTTATGTTTCATGCTGAAGCGGTCGATGATATTGCACCAGTACTTCAGAATATAAAAAAGCAGGGAGTAAAAACAGGGATAACGGTGAACCCCGACTACCCGGTTGATCTTTTTATCGATGAGTTGGATAAGATCGATCAGGTGCTCATAATGTCGGTGTATGCCGGGTTTGGGGGACAGAAATTTATGCCCGAAATGAAGCACAAGGTTAAAAAAGTGTATACTGAGGTACAAAAAAGAGATATAACTATAGATATAGAGGTTGATGGCGGAGTTAATGGCAACAGTGCTGAAGAGTGTGCTCTCAGTGGAGCAAATGTGCTGGTGGCCGGAAGTTATGTGTTTGGAAGTGGTGAGTACCAAAAGCGTATCAGTGAGCTTAGGGAACTTGCTTTAAAGGGCAGAGAGAAATTACAGGTTTAAAAAGGACTTTCCCAAAAATGGTGCTATCGGCGTTACTGTTACCGCTGCTACTTCTGCTTGCCTGCGACAATCCTGTGTATAACGGGCCATTGGATCTCACCGAGCATCAGAGTGTATGGCAGTATCTCAAAGTGTATAGCTACTATCAGGATCGTGTTCCTGAGTCGCCCCTTGATTACCCCGCTCCTGAATCATTACTGAATGCTGTGGGTGATCAGTACACCCATTATAAACCACTCAGAAGCCCCTGGTTACCCAAACGAGTCTCCTCCATGGCTCTGGATACCCTAAACTGGGAGGCGTTGTCTGATTCCACCGTGGTTATAAGGATTCAAAACTTCAGGTCCGATACCAAAATCAGATTTGAAAGAATACTGCCCTCAATAGGGCCATACCCAAACATCGTGGTTGATCTGAGAAACAACAGGGGCGGTGATCTCAACCCGACCGAAGCAATAATCGAGGACCTTTTGCCGGCTAATATCCCTTTTATGATTATTGAGGAGCGAAAGTACAATAAAGAAAAAATGGTCGGTGAAACAGTTATCGATACCCTCAGGAGCACACGAGGCGCTCACCGTGCCCTTGCCAATAAACGATTTTCTGTGTTAATGAACGGAATGTCCGCCAGTGCTTCAGAGTTGCTTATCGCGGCGCTGAAAGAGGGCACAGGTGCGAAGTTAGTGGGAGAAACCACCTATGGTAAGGCCAGGGGGCAGGTGATAATTCCTCGCGGAGACAGGGATTCTTTGCAGATAACCTATTCCGCGTTTCGAGGTATTTCCCCTAGGATCGGTGATTATAACAGTATAGGAATCGTTCCTGACACAATCCCTGAAGCTATTAAAACCCTGGGGGAAGCAATATATTCTGAAGACTCCCGAAACCTTTTTTATGCTGCCAGAATTCTGGACTCATCCATCGGGCCGCAGCAGTTTATGGGGAGGGGGACTTTTAAACGGGCTTACAGCACAAACCCTGCGGTAATGTACAAGATCACCCCGCCCGATCCTCTTAAGTAGAGAGGGATTATTTTTTGAAGCAAACAGTTACGATCGAAAAAGTTGTGTATGGTGGTGAAGGGCTTGCGCGCACCGATAGTGGTGTGATCTTTGTTCCGGATACCATTACCGGTGATGTTGTGAGGGTGATCGCTTCGGAGCGCAGAAACGGGGTTCATAAGGCAACCCGTACTTCACTGCTGGAACCATCCCCGCACAGAAGAGATGCGCTGTGCCCCCATTTTGGTGAATGTGGAGGGTGTAACTGGCAATTTGTGGACTACTCCTATCAGCGTGAGACCAAAAAAGAGATTTTTTTAGACTGTATGCGCCGAATCGGGAGAATCAAACAGGTGCTTAACCCAGAGAGTATTGCTGCTTCAGAGCTTGGCTATAGAATCAGGGCTCAGATAAAAGTGGATTGTGAGACGCAAAGGTTTGGGTTTTTTAGAAAAAAGAGTAATGAAATTGTTTCAGTACAACACTGCCCCCTGCTTAGTGAACAGCTAAATAGAGTGCTTTTGCATATACATAAGACTTCAGGCGCCGGGTTAACGGGCCACAAAAGCATCAAGGTGCTGGGGCAGAGTTCAAAAATGATAGCATCTGATCCTGTTATAGATCGCCTCACGTGTGGTTCAACTACCATTAGAGTCGGTGAGAAACGGTTTTGTGTACAGGGTAACAGCTTTTTTCAGAGTAATGGTTATCTTCTAAAGGAGCTTGGGACCTGGGCTGCCCCTCATTTATCCTCAACGAGGTGCCTTGATCTTTTTGGGGGCTGCGGTTTTTTCTCCATTATGCTCTCAGAGTGTTTTAAAGAGGGGATTTTGGTTGAGAATGTTGGGTCTCAGGTTGAGCTGGCCAGGAGCAACTTTAGAAATAATGATCTGAGCCATATCCGGGGCTATGTTGCTGATGTAGAGAAGGGGCCGGCAATGGCCGAACTAAAAAAGTATAACCCCGATCTGGTTATTGTTGATCCACCCAGGCCCGGTCTTACCAGAAAAGCTCGTCAATGGGTTTCAGATCTTTCTCCCCACACGCTACTGTACATATCCTGTAATCCTTCCACACTGGCCAGAGATGCCGGGTTTTTGGTGAATAAAGCTGGCTACTCTATCCACAAATCAGCTGTTTTTGACCTCTACCCCAATACCTCTCACCTTGAGTCAGCTCTGATACTACGCAAATAGTTTGATTCTCCTCACCGTATCTTTTAATTGAAAACAATCAGACTAAAATGTAGAATTAGCTTCAGTAACGGTTAATTGGCAAAAGAGGGTGGAGATGAAGAAAAATGCCTATATCGAAGAGAAACGTCGGCACGATGTCGTTTCTTCAATGGCAAAGAAACTTGCCACTCCGGACCAGACTATGGTTTTTAGTGAAGCCAAAAAGAGAAGCCATAAGCTCACTCTCATTGCCAGCTCTGTTGTGTTTATCGTTATAATGATTGTAGTAGGTGTAACGTATACCTTAAAAGGTTCTACAGGTGGACCTGAGGGGGTATCTGTGCAGGTAAACTCTCCGGTACAAAAGATTACTGATGTATATCATAGAGAAGAAATATCGGTTGAGCAGTATAGTATGCTTTTAACAGATGTATTAGTACGGTATGATTCACTTCCTGAGCACTATCGTGTAGAAGCGCCGCTTATCGATCCTGAGGAGATCTATCAAAAATTAGCCCGCGTATGGCCTCTGGTGGATGTTGAAATCAGAAATACAATACTTAAAGACATCCCTCAGCTTGAAAGCAGATTATAAGATTTTTTCTGAAGAGCGGATTCCGGAGAACAAGTATGATTAAGGAAAATCTTTTTCACCTCTTAAAGGAAACTGTTCAGGTACTTATTGTTGAAGATAACAGCTCCTCTTTTGAGCTGGTGGAAAACGTTCTGGGCACAACGTCAATATATAGAATAGAGTGGGCTAAAACAGCATCTGCTGCCGCCAGGCGCCTTGGCGCAAAGCAAAAATTCCATATCTGCCTGCTGGATCTTGGGATGAGTGATGTGGATGGGGATGAATTTTTCCTGATCAGGCGCTACAGTGCGGAGTTCCCCATACTTGTTTTTACCGCTTCCGATTCACCGGGCAAGGGCGCGGATAGTGTTTTGCTGGGGGCAAAAGCGGTGATAGAAAAAAAGACTCCCTTCGATACCTTTCAGTTTCTTAAGACAATAAATTACTGGTCCCTTATAAGTCTCATCAATAATGAATACGGGGTAAAAAGAGGCACAACACTTGAATTTGCCACCAAAGTACTTTTGGAAAAAAAGCCATGTAGTGTTACCCAATGGGCCGATCAGATGCGCATAACCGATCGTCAGTTACGCAACCTGTGGGCAACTGCGCCTGGGTTTGGGGCAAAGTCGGTGCTTAACCTTTTTCACCTGTATTCTAATATCTTTCAAGCGGTTGAAGAACAGTTTATTGGAAACGATCTTACTTTAGGTGAAAACAAAGCGCTGCTACAAAAAGCCTTTGAGTTTTTTGCCGCTCACCCAGACCAGCTTTCCTCTATGCTCGCCTGAATACACAAAAACGTTTTTCGGAAAACAGATTTCCGTTTTTCGGGTTGGTTTGTCTGGTATAATTTAAGTATCAGATCTGATAGTCAATTGCTTTGGTAAATATTTGTTTCATGGAGGAGGTCAGGGATGAATACAGGGAATAATCGTGGAAGTTCGATGGTGGAAGTAATTGTGGCGATGTTTATTCTTGCGCTACTTATTACAGGACTTAATGCCAGTGTGGTTCATCTTGTAAATTCAAACCTTGCTTCTAAAGAGATATCAGAGGCAACAGCAATGGGAAATAAGATTCTCGAACGGTTACGCCGGGAAGAGTATGGCAATGTAGTCAGTGGTTTCGATACAATTGATGATAAGTTTATTAGAAGCTGGACTGTTACTGATGAATCTCATCTCAGAAGAGTACAGCTACATGTCGAATGGCCAAGCATGGGTGGAAGAAGACAGATCTCCATGTCAACAATAATATCCAGGCCCTGATAGTGATATGGGGAGGGAGATGCTTATGTGCCGCGCTGGCAATAATAGAGGAATAACTATCCTTGAACTGATTATTTCTATGTTTATCTCTTCTGTTGTGATATCGGGAGCGTACAGACTGTATAACGATCTTTCAAAGCGAATGGACCATGAGGCTGAGAGCGCTTTAGTCTATACTGATCTTATTACAGTAAGCTCGATGATTGAAAGAGATTTCAGAGTCGCGGGATATAATCTTCCGGGCAATGGAATAAAGAAACGGGATGAAAACGGAATCGCAGAACTGTTGATATTCACCAACCAACAAAATGTCCGTACTGCCGCAGCTTCACAGACTCAGGCTGGAGAGAGAACCATTTCACTGCACAACACGGATGGGTTTTCAGTGGGGGATTGGATCTGTATAACCGCTATGGCATCTCCTGAATATCATCAAATCAGCGCGGTTGGTACTACGGGGACTATTACAATCGAACAGGGAGTATCCGGCACTGTACCAGCAGGCTCTCTGGTGTACAAAGCAGATGGTGTGCGTTATTATATCGATGAGGAGCGTGAGGCGCTGTTTAGGGAGATGAAAGGTAACTCCTACCTGGTAAGTAACAGAATAGAGGTGCTTGAGTTAGTGGCAAAAGATACCGATGGACAAATAATTACCGGCGATTTTTCACAAACCAGGGCCGTGAGCATTTCACTTGGTAGTGTTATCAGAAGTGCCGGTACAGAACGCCTGGTTACCGAAAGCACAGAAGTAAATATTCGCAATGTAAACTTATAGAAAATGGTAAACAATGGAAAAACTATTTTTAAATAAAAACGGCGGTGCGGCAGTAGCAGTACTCATGATTGGAGTTATACTCAATATTACAGTTGCGGTAGTATACTTTACGGTGAATACATCAATTAAAAGAAGCGGGTCCAGAAGAGCCGGGATATCGGCGTTGAATTTGGCAGAAGCAGGAAAAGAACACCTTTATTCAAAAATCAGAACCGGTGAATATACTTTTACTGCTGATACACGAAACACCGTTTTTGATAATTACCCGTTTAATGAAGGTGTATACACCGTATCCTGCAGTACAAACGCTACTTTAGATACCATATGGGTACGCTCAGAAGGTAAGCTGGGAGATGATAGCCGGGTAATAGAGGTACGTTCAAAGATTTTACCGCGAATTCAGTTTCCGATGCCAAACGTTAAAGGGGCGGTTACAGCAAGAGCTGGTATTGAGGTCAGAGGAGATGTGACAATCGATGGCAGGGATTACGATTCCACCGGCATACTCACAGGTGATGGCGTGTATGGGGTGAGTACCTGCGGAGAGGTGACTATGAGTGGCAATCCGCATATCGGGGGTAACGGTTTGGAACCGGTCAGTAGCAACAGAATAGATGATGTACGAGAGGATGTTTTAGAAGAGAATGCTGAAGTTACCGATATATTTGATTCACCGGAACATTTCCTAGGGATTGAACCGGGCACACTCGATCAATACAAAACTTCAGGGTATGAAACCCCACTCAGAGGGCTTCACTACATAACCGATGACTTTGTAGGGCCTCTTCACCTGGAAGATTCCTATGGTATACTGATCGTTCACAATAGTGCCATGACTTCGGAGCTTCAGATAAATTCAGGGGATTTTAAGGGCTTAATTATCACCGACAGAATCGCCAGGATCGCGGGGGACTCTGAAATACTCGGTGCCGTGGTGACCCTTACCGATGGAGAAATATCCACTTTCGGAACCGGGACACCGGTTATCAGATACTCATCCCAGGTGCTTGAAAATCTGAATATGTACCTGGATAATGTACACAAAACCGTAGAAGAGCTGTCCTGGAGAGAACTCTAAGGATAATAGAGCAAGACAAAAGAGCCTCACCTCCGGGCGCTTACCACCACTCTCCCCTCAGAGGCGGGACACGCAGCAACGGTTCGCTTAGCGATAAAAGTCGCTTTTGTCTGTAAAAAGGAGTGGCAGAAGTACCAATCCAACCACTACTCCCGCAACAAACGCAACTGAATGGGTCCCCCTTCTCCAGTGGGAAAAGGGGATTGCTGAGCGGCAGTCCAGGTACAGGGGATGAGGCCTTAATGTAAAAACCGACACGTCGGTACCGGGAGATCGACTCTCTTACAGACCTCCTGCTTCAATAAGACGTGAAGCACCTTGTCGCTCGAGCGAATCCACATGCCCTCTGTAGTAAAGAGTAGACTGGTCAGAGAGAAAACCACTGATCACTCCTGAACTAACTATCTCTGCTACACTGTTATCTCTGAGAATTATAGAGCTGTTGTGTGTATTGAGGTTAAAAAGCGATGCCTTACTTGAATTTCTGCCCGTTACAGTAAGAGTATGAGCTTTCCCTCTTAGTTCAAGTTTACTCCGCCCTGAAAGGTGTACTGTAATGTCTCTTGCGCTAATAGAGCCAGACATCTGGCTGTAGGAAGAGAGATCGATACTGAGTGGCCGCTCAGAAAAGGGGGGGGCCTGTAAATGAATTTGAGCAAACTCGGTTGCCTTGATGTATTCCAGATCCGGTACTCCAATGTGTGCACTAAACTGTACCCTGTTATACTCCCATCCCGCTCTGAGACTTAGCTTCAGTTCGCCATTGATCGTTTCGACCTGAACAAAGCGCTCAATGTTTTCATCAATTGTTACGGTTACAAAATGCGTGTCTGATTGAACGAGGGTTACCTTACAACCATCACTCACATATAAGGAGTTAAACTCCGCAATTGCATAACTAATCTCTTTGCTGTTGCCGCTACCATAAATGGTAGGCATTGCGCAGCTGAGTATAAAAATCACAGGAGAGATAAAAAGCAGTGAAAGGATCTTCCTATCCATACTGACCTCCCGGTAATTGGTATTCACTTATAGTAAAAAAAAAGCAACTCCCGGGCCCGGTTGCTCCGTTGTTTTTTTTTGTAGTACTCATTGAGGCTACAAGACACCCAAAAACTGTGCTCGATGAGCACAGAGAAGTCAGCTTCTAACCCAAAGTGAGCTCATTGGTAAAAAAACACTAATGCTTTTATAAAACTAATCCACTGACTTCACCTTTTTTTATTTTATAGTCTTTGATATACTGTATATATTCCAGTTCTTATAACAGCCATTTTTAGCATTAAATTCCTTAATGGGGTGAAAACAATGGAAAATTTTGTATTCCAAAACAGAACTAAGATCATTTTCGGTCGCGACAGTGACTCTGAAGTTGGAGCGGAAGTTAAAGCGTATGCCGATAAGGTGCTCCTTCACTACGGAAGTTCAAGAATTAAAGACAGCGGTCTTTTCAGTCGCGTGAGCGAATCACTCAAAGCTGCCGGGGTAAGTTTTGTGGAGCTCGGTGGGGTTGAGCCCAACCCGCGTCTTAGCCTGGTAAAAGAGGGAATAACGATGTGCCGGGAAAATGGAATTGAGTTCATTTTGGCCGTTGGGGGCGGCAGTGTTATCGATTCTGCAAAGGCTATTGCTATTGGTGTCCCTTATGAGGGTGATGTGTGGGATTTTTATGACGGTAAAGCTGCGCCACAGAAAGCGTTGGATGTTGCCACCATACTTACCATTCCCGCAGCAGGAAGTGAAGCAAGTCCTGCATCGGTTATCACCAACACCGATGGTGATCTTAAACGTGGTGCGGCAAGCGAGCTGCTTCGACCAGTGTTTTCAATCCTTAACCCTGAACTGACCTTTTCACTTCCTCCCTACCAGACCGCCTGTGGTGCTGCAGATATTTTAGTTCATGTGTTTGAGCGCTATTTCACCAATACCACCAATGTGGAACTTACAGACCGGCTCTGTGAAGCGGTGATGAAGACCGTTATTGAAAATGTGACTGTATGTCTCAGTGATCCTCTAAACTATAATGCACGGGCAGAAGTGATGTGGGCTGGTACGGTTGCGCATAATGACCTCGTTGGGACCGGACGAGCCCAGGACTGGGGATCCCATCAGATCGAACACGAAATTAGCGGTATCTACGATGTGGCCCATGGAGCCGGCCTGGCAGCGGTTGTTCCTGCATGGATGAAAACTGTGTACAAAACCAACATTGCACGTTTCGTACAGTTTGCTTCAAGGGTTTGGAATGTAGAGATCAATTTTCAGGACCAGGAAAAGACTGCTCTTGAAGGCATAAAAAGAACTGAACAGTTTTTCTCCTCCATTGGATTGCCGGTTACTCTCGGTGAAATGGATATCGATGATAAGCGTCTGGAGGAGATGGCTGATAAATGCACCGATGGTGGAAAGGGCTGTGCAGGAAATTTTGTCAAAATCGATAAAAATGGAGTATTAGAGATTCTTAAAACCGCATTATAAATTCTAAACAGGAGAAATTATGGTAGACATACGTAATAAATGGGCGTTAATTACAGGAGCCAGTCGGGGTGTGGGAAAAGAGGTCGCTAAAGCTATGGCCCAAAAAGGGTGTAATCTGATCGTGCACAGCAGAAACACCAGTAGCACCGATGCACTTGCTGCTGAGCTTTCCAAATCCGGCATAACAGTTCATCAACTCAGCGCTGAGCTTGAAGATGTAACACAGGTCAGGGAGCTTGGAGAAAAAGCACAGTCACTGTCCGGTGGTTTGGATATTCTCTATAATAACGCTGCTATAATGACTCAGTATCATACCGATATTTATGGAGCAAAAGAGGATGAGTTTGTACAAAGTTTTACTATTAATACCATCGCGCCTATCATTCTTTGCAATATGATTATCCCTTCTATGGTTAAACGTGGTTTTGGCAGAGTGGTAAATGTAACTTCAGGAATACAGGATCAGCCCCAGCTAATGCCCTATGCTGCATCAAAAGCTGCTTTAAATAAATATGTATACGATATGGCTGTTCACCTTGAGGGCTCAGGGGTGCTTATGAACCTTCTTGATCCCGGATGGCTCAGGACCGATTTAGGTGGCCCCAAGGCTCCCAATGCCGTTGAATCGGTTATCCCCGGTGCTTTGGTACCCGTACTTTTAGACGATACAACCTGCGGAAAGTTTTTCTGCGCACAAGACTACGCGGAAAACTAACCATAGCGCACTATGAGTGTGTAGTCATACCCACACTCAGTAAAAGAAGGTCGCCTGCTGTGAGCAAAGCGATGAGGGTTGAGTCGCACTCATCCCTCATCCCCTGCTCAGCTTTTTCTCTTTAGCCTCAGGAGGCTAAAGACGTTAGTGCCGTGGTGGTCTGCTCTGACGTGGCTTAGCTTCATTGACCGTAAGCTTACGGCCTTTAACCTCCTGATTTGAAAGCGCCTCCACTGCCTGTGCGGCTTCTTCATTATTGGGCATCTCTACAAATCCAAACCCCTTGGCCCGGCCTGTGAATTTGTCCTTAATCAGACTAACATTTGAAACATCACCGTATTCCTGAAATAGCGACCTGACTTCATCCTCAGTACTCTCATAGGAGAGATTTCCAACGTAGATATTCATTGCCTGGCTCCTTTATTACTGCAAAATTACTGCAAAAGAGTTAGTTTGGCTTCAAAGTGAAAATTGTTGCTCCTTAAAGAAAATAAACCGCAAAAATTGGACCATTGGAAAAGCTCCCGCGCTCAAATCCGCTGTATCGAATCGTAGGTAACTGATGGAAAACTCCAGTTCATATCTTTAAGCGCTTTTACACCCACATGGCTCTTTATCGCCAATAGAAAACAGTTTATCACCTCATCACAGTTGTACCCCAGCAGGTGAGCGCCAAGAAGGTGATGGCCATTGGAATCTAAAAGCAGCTTGTAAGCAGAATGACTCATCCCCAAACGCCGTGTTATATGTTTTTTTGAGGTGTTTTGAAACACCACCTGATAGTCGATTCCCTGCTCCTGTGCCTCCCTTTCAGTGAGTCCCGCTGATGCAATTTGAGGAAACGAGAAAACAATACTTGCAACAGCGCTGTAATCGGGTATGGTGGTGTTGCCGTAGAGCATGTTATAGGCCGCTGTACGCCCTTCCATTGCAGCGACAGTGGTTAATTTTATGCCTCGGGGGTTAACATCACCGGCAATATAAACAGAGCGGTTGGTTTTGCTTTGAAGAAACGTATTGGTGATAATACCCCCTTTATCTGTTTCGATGCGCGCGTTTTTAAGCTGCAGCTCATCAGTCTCTGGTACTCTTCCCGCCCCATGCACCACCAACCCACACTCTATGGTGCTGTTTTCAAGGGAAACCACATACTCTCCCTGCCGCCCCTTCACTATGCTCTCTACAGAGGTATTTGGCAACACTTCTATTCCAAAACTTTGGCATGCATCAATAAACAGCTTTACGATATCCTGATCAAAGGCAATAAGCGGCCGTGCAGCACTTTCAACTACATACACCTTCGCTCCGGCCATGGCCGCGATGTGTGCGAATTCAAACGATATATATCCTCCTCCTATAAATACTACCGAGGAGGGAAAACGTTCCAGCTCAAGAAACTGATCACTGGTGATGATATGCTCTGAGCCCTCAATGGTAAGCGCCGCGGGTTTGGAGCCCGTCGCTATGACAATGTTTTGAGCTTCAATCTCCCTGTCTCCCACTTTGACCCGGTTTTCTGAGAGAAAAGAGGCACTGCCATGCACGGTGTCGATAAGAAGTTTTTTAAAAAGCTTTTCATTAAACTGTGGTATGCCACTGGTCATGTGATGTTTAAAGTGCATCATCGCTTCCCAGTCCACTGAGGCAGGCTCTTTGATTCCTTTAGTGGCTAATAACCGTGAACGCTCTGCCACTTCAGCCACACCGGCCATAAGACGCTTGGGATTGCAGCCTCTCAGAGAACACGTCCCGCCAAAGGGGCGCTTATCTGCAATCGCGACACTCCACCCCTTTTGACGACAAATCTGTGCTGCTGCACTACCCGCACTACCACTTCCAATCACTAGCAGATCGTATCTTTCCAATGGGCTAACTCCGTTTCGCTGGTTACGGCTGTGTTAAGAGTTACTGTGGTAGTAACCTTAACACAGCAAAAATAGGTGGTATGGTACTATCAGGCACTGATCTGTATTCTTCTTGGTTTCACATCCTCTTTGCGTGGAATGATAATTTCAAGCACCCCGTTATCCAGTTTTCCTGTTATCCTGTCGATTTGAAACTCGTTACTCAAGGTAAAAGATCTGAAGAAATTACCAGGTTCAAACTCTTTAACTGCTGCTTCAGCTTCAGGTTCACTCATTGAGCATTTGGCTCTGACTGTCAGGATGTTGTTTTCATCCACTTCAACATTTACATCCCCCTTATGTACTCCGGGAATATCCATAGAGAGAACTAAGGCTTCCTTGTTATCGAAAATAGTTGCGTCGGGAGAAAAGGAATTTTCTGCGGAGACAAGCTGCTCAGCAGTGGAACTATGAACTGGAGTTTGCTCTCTTTTGGACTGTTCGGCCATATATTTCCTCCTTAAGACTTTGTCTTGCTGTTAATTATTCCGTTTCGATAGTAATCTGTTTAGGTTTTGCTTCTTCTGATTTTGGCAGTGTAATTGATAACACACCATCTTTATAGGAGGCTTTAATCTGATCATGTTTAATGGCAACCGGAATCCGTATCCTCTTTTCAAAACTCCCTTCAGGCTGCTCTTTTCTGAGAATTTCCGCTCTGCCATAGGAGGGCGTTTCTCGTTTCCCGGTGAGAATAAGATAGGACTCCTGCATATTTATATCGATCTCCTCTTTTTTAACCCCGGGTACTTCTGCAAGGATAGTGATGGTATCGGCGTTTTCATATAAGTTAACCAGAGGGAACTGGGATTGTGTTGATCCGAAAAACGGAACCCGTGAAAACATTCGGTCCATTTCACCTCTGATTCTTTCAAGCTCCCGGAATGGATCTCTTGGCCACTGCATACTGTGCTCCTTTCAAATAATTTATGATGAATCACTCTATATCTATTTTTTTGCCCCCCTTGGGCCCTTTCTCTTTTTTGGGAATAGAGACTCGTAGCACCCCGTTTTTACATGACGCTTTCGCATCTTCAAACCTGAGGTTTTCACCAAGAGGTATATCTCGACGAAACGATCCATAGCGACTCTCTTCATATGAGGATTCTTTCTCTTTTTTCTCTTTTCTCTCCTGTCTCTCACCCTTTATGGTAAGTGTGCCCTGAGAGTAGAGCAATGTAAGATCTTTTGAATCCATCCCCGGTACTTCAGCACGAACGGTGACTTCGTTATCGTTTTCAGAAATGTCCACAGCCGGGGTCGTCTCCTGCCATATCTGCTCAAGGGGTCGTTCGAGAAAATCGGTTATGGAGCCAAAGGGGCGATTGAACCATTCTGCCAGTGATGGTACATCAGGTTTGCCCCTTTTTCTTAAGCCTGGTAGATTCATACCCTTTTCTCCTTATCTTATGATGAAAAATCCAGTGAACTGTACAAGCTATGATGGTCAGCAAAACCGATACCATTAAGCGGAGGCAAAGAGAACGTTTGCTGCATCTTGGGGAGAGTTGTGCTGTAAAGGGTATGTCTTAAGGTAATGGCATGGAATTTGAGCTCTTAACCGCTAACCAAAAGCAGATGTAAATAGATATCGAAGGGGGAGGGAATGTTTGATACGTGTATTAAGCTCTATGGTAAGTCGTTGCATGCTACCGATGGCAAAATAGGAAAAGTGGATGATTTCTATTTTGACGACACAAACTGGGCTTTGCGGTATCTGGTCGCAGATGTTGGTTCCTGGCTTTTAGGAAAGAAGATTCTTCTTTCTCCTGCAGCGTTGGGAAAACCACTCAATGACAGTATCGATGTAAAGTACTCTAAAGATCAGGTAAAACACAGTCCCAATGTCGATACTCAAAAACCAATTTCAAGAAAACTGGAAGAGGAGCTCCATGATTATTACTCCTGGCCCTACTACTGGGTATATCCAAATCATTATAACTCTCTTGGGGGCGCTATCTATCCAGGCCTCTCATTTCCTTCCGGTTTTCCAAAACCACTGGGAGAGGAGCCCATTACCGCACAGGCTCTGGAAAAAGAGCAGAAAACCGAAGAAGAGATACGTCAGTCCCATCTTCGCAGTACAAAAGAGTTAACCAATTATCATATCCAGGCAACCGATGAGGAGATAGGACATGTGGAAGATTTTATTCTCGATACCGAACACTGGGTGATTCGCTATCTTATAGTAGATACCAAAAACATCTTACCGGGTAAAAAGGTGTTACTTGCCCCACAATGGATATTGGGAATCGATTGGGGAGAGACGAAGGTTTACGCCGATGTTTCAGCTGATACTATACGCAACGGACCCGAATTCACCAACAAAACTGAGCTCGACAGAGATTACGAAAAGCGCCTGTATGAGTATTACAAAAGACCAAAATACTGGAAATAAACTCCTAACACTTTGGAGAGAGTATTAAATGGAGTTACTAAACAGAAAACACTTTGACACCCCTCCTGTTCTGTTTGCTTCCTGGAGTGGTGCAGGCAATGTGGGGATTTTAACCATGGATTATCTAAGGCGAAAGCTTGGTGCACGTATTTTCGCCAAAATCGACATGGCTCGCTATATTACTCCCGATTCCATTGAAGTAGATGGAGGTGTTGCACACTTCCCCCAAACTCCTCAAAGCGTCTTTTATCACCACCACAACCCGGATTTAGTCATTTTCGAAAGCAATGCACATGTTGGTGGGAAAAATGATGCCGAAATTTTAAAATCGATTCTTCAACTGGCACGGGAACTTGGTACCACAAGAATCTATACCGCAGCCGCCATTCCGGTTTCCATGAGTCATACCCAGGATTCAAACGTCCATTTCGCTACCAACAATATGACGCTGATACCTGAGTTTACCTCTCTTGGATTTAACCCAATGAAGGAAGGGGTCATAAGCGGGCTTAACGGATTGATGCTGGGGTTTGCTGCCTCAAGAAGAATCGATGCGGTGTGTCTACTTGCAACCATTCCGGCCTATGCCGGTACGCTTACCTATCCCAGAGGGGCTCTTTCGGTGGTAAAAGCGATGCAACGAGTGATACATGTCGATGTAGATACTTCTGAGCTGGAAAAAGAGTGTCAGGAAGCAGAGCCTATGTTTGATGAAGTTGAAGGCAAGTTTAAAGATTTCTTCGATGCTACTGTAGCACAGCAGCCTGAGCCGGAGCTTGAGCAGGTAGAAACAGATGAAGTCCCCGGGCATGTGATGAACAAAATTGAAACGCTGTTTAAAGCCGCACAAAAGGATCGTTCAAAAGCAAAGGAGTTAAAAGATGAACTGGACAAGTGGAGTTTATATCCGCTGTATGAAGATCGGTTTCTTGACCTTTTTGAAAACGATTAGTGGTTATACTCTGCCGTACATATAGCTAAGCTTTGCTAAAAGGTGATAGGGGGCATTTTCCATCTGCTCTAAGCTTAACCTGTAGACCCAGTTTTGCCCTCTCTGCACAGGATTGTTCATCCTGCTCTCATCACCAGTGCACAGCACATCCTGAATCGGCACCACTACCAGATTCGCAGGGGAGAGAAAAAGTAGTCGGATGGCCTGCCATATGCTGCCTTTGTCTGAAACACTGCCACCGATATAATCGCAAAATAAATCTCCGGCAGGAGTGTTTTTGTTTAGCAAATACCAACCATAAAGGGTGTTGGTATCATGAGTTGAGCTGCAGGCAAGACTCTCAACCGGGTAGTTATGGGGGAGGTGATGGTTATCGGGGTTGGAATCAAAGCCAAACTGTAATACACGCATACCCGGAATAGAGAAACGCTTCATCACTTCCCGTACATCACTGGTTATCGTCCCCAAATCCTCTGCAATAACCGGAAATGAGGAAAAATAGCTCAGCAGCTCTTTAAATAGACCCTCTGAATCAACCCTGACCCAGCTACCTTTTGTTGCATCCCGGTGGGCTGCGTCAATTTCCCAGTATGCCACAAAGGCCCTGAAGTGGTCTATACGAACAAGGTCGTAAAGATCGAATGATCTTTTGAGCCGTTGTTTCCAGAAACGGTAACTGTCGTTTCTCATTGTTTCCCAGTTATAGACCGGATTTCTCCAACACTGGCCATGAGGGCTTAAGGGGTCTGGAGGAACTCCGGAGAGAAATGCAGGCTCGAAGTGTTCATTGAGTTTAAACAGATGGGGCTCTTTCCAGCATTCAACGCTATTTGAGTTAAGGTAAAAAGGGATATCTCCTATAATGCTGATTTTTTTTTCGTTGCAGTACGTTTTTAGCTCTTTAAACTGAGTTTCCAGCAGAAACTGAGTAAACTTTTCTCTATCAATCTCTTCCTTGAACTCTTGTGAAAACCGTTGCAATGCTTTGGGCTCTCTTTTTTTAAGATCATCAGGCCATTGTTGCCACTGCAGGCCTTTCATTCTGGAGCTTATCACCTCAAAAAGCGAGTAGTCCTCGAGCCAGTGACAGTTTTGGTGGCAAAAGCAGTGATATTCTTGGGGTAATTGTGATCTTACCCTAAACCAGGCTTTACTTAAAAGATAGTTTTTGAAGGAATACGCTTTACTGTAATCGGTTGTTGAAAACTCTGGTGGGTGCAGAGGGTTTAGATCACTTTTACTGATAAGGCCCTGGGAGAAGAGGTGTTGAGGGCTTAAAAACAGCTTGTTAAGGGCAAATGAAGAGGTACTGCTGTACGGGGAGTGATTGTTTTCGCTGCGAGTGGGGTTGATTGGCAGTATTTGCCACAGTCGCTGATTATGAGCATGTAGTAACTGAGCAAACCTGTAGGCACAATCACCAAAATCACCACAACCGTAAAGAGAGGGGAGTGAAGAGATTGCTAACAGTATTCCACTTGAACGCTTATTTATCGTCACAGACACCCCCTATTTTTTTAAGGACAGATAGGCAAATTCGGGGCCATGACTGATAGTTTAGGTTCTACTTCTATATTATACGGCCTGATTTTTGCGTAATAGGAGATGGACCGAATATGGGCATATGGTGATTCTCGTTACCAATTACAGCAAATGCAACTTTTTTGATTCCCCTTTTTGCGAAACCGGCTTAGATGAATTTCCCTGTCTCTTAGGAGAAGGATGTGGAAAAGAAACTAAATACAACAGATACCATACGCGTTTTTGCTGATAAATTTTTGGATCATATCAACACACCACTTCTTGTCATCAACGATGATTTAACGGTTTGTTGTGCAAATCGGGCCTATTGTGCAAAATTTACGGTGCAAAGGGAGTCGGTGGAAAATCGACCAATCCATGAGCTTGAGGACGGGATGTGGGTTAAACATGAAGCAGGGATACTTCTCAAAAGGGTACTTGCTGAAGATAAGGGCTTTAATAACTTGGAAATTTGTATCCGCAAAAAAATGCACCCCCACTATTTTATTCTTTCTGCAAATCCTACTGAATTTGATAAAAAACTGATACTGGTAACCATTGAAGATATTACGGAAAAGAGGCGTACAGAGCAACGGCTTCAGAACATCAAAACTCACGAAGAAACGTTAAAAAAACAGCTACTTGAGATAGCTATTTCTAATAAAAAACTGGAGGATAAAAACAGGCTGCTGGAATCTTTGCTCAGAAGTATTCCCGAAGGGATAATGATAACCGATAAAGAGAACAGGGTTCAGGCATTAAGCTGTTATTTTGAACACTTATTTGGAATCGATCCACAGAGGATACAAAAAGCGGGGGAAAAAGAGAGAACACGATTAATGAATTTATATGCACCAGGGGGTGAAGAGGTTTCCCATAAAGATCTTCCATTAGCAAAAGTAATAAATGAAAAAAAACCAATCGATAATTACGAACTACTGTTTAAACAAAATGGCCAAAGCAGACACGTTACTATAAATGCTGCACCAATTTTCGATAGCGAGGGTGAAATTAAAGGAGCGGTAGGAGTATGGACCGATATTACAGATCGGAAAAAAGCACAGGTGGCCCTGCACGAGAACGAACAGCGCTTTAGGACAATGTTTGAAAATCATCGGGCAGTTATGCTTTTGATAGAGGCTCACTCAGGGAAAATAGTAGACGCGAACAAAGCGGCATCTCTTTTCTATGGTTATACAAAAGACGAATTACGTTTAAAAACTATAGAAGAAATAAACATGTTACCTCCACCTAAGGTACATGAAGAAAGACTTAATGCTCTTAAGGAAAATCGAAGCTACTTTGTTTTCCCCCATAAGCTCAAAAACAATCGCATACGCTGGGTTGAAGTCTATTCCTCCCCGGTCATAACCGATAGCAAAGAACTTCTCTTTTCTGTTATCCATGATATTACGTCTAAAAAAACAGCGGAAGAGGCACTACGCAATAGTGAGGCAAGATTCAATACCGTTTTTGAGGCAATGAGTGAGGGCGTGCTTGTGTTTGATACGTTCGAAAAGGTGGTAATGGCAAATAGAGCAATCACAGACGTTTTTGGTTTTGAAGAGATTAAGCACATTAGAGATGCTCGGGGGTTATTTTTTAGCTCATTCCATTTTTTCAGTCCGGATGGTGAGTTGATTGATAGTGATAATTGGCCTGTTACAAGGGTTCTGAGAGGAAGGTCGGTTAAGAATTTCGAAGTATGGATGCGTAAGAAGAACTCTTCTCAGCGATGGTTTCTGAGTATAAGTGGTGAGCCAATCAGAGATGAAGAGCAAAAGCAAATTCTTGGCTTGATTGTGATACGTGATATTACCGAAAAAAAAAAGATTCAGGAAGAAACCGATCGCAGGGCGGCAGAACAGGAGGCAATTTTTTCCTCTCTGCCAAATGGGTATGTCATATACAACACAGATGGTACGGTAGCAAAGATGAATGATGAAGCCAGAAGGGTTATTGGATATCAGGACATCATGGTTTCAATGTCCTATAAACAAAGGATGCGATTTATCAGGGTGGAAACTCCTGATGGGAAAAAATACCCTGTGGACCAACTACCCTCCTGGCGGGCATTGCACAATGGTGAAACTGTTAGAAATGAAGTGATGCATATTGTTCATAGTAAAGGATCATACTGGATTTCTGCAAGTGCATCCCCTATTCTCTCCAGAGAGAGTAAAATCACAGGGGTTGTGATGCAATTTGCTGATGTAACACCGATGGTAACTCTTCAGCAACAACTTGAAAGTAGGGCTGCAGAACTGTTAAGAGCAAATGAGTATCTCGAAGCATTCTCCTATTCGGTATCTCATGATCTTCGTGGCCCGTTAAACACAATTGAAGGGTTTGTAAGCATTCTTAGGGAAGATTATCTGCATGATATAGACAAAGATGGGCAGGATCTTCTGGAACGCATCTTAAACAATGTGAAAAAGGCCAAAAACCTGATTGATGATATCCTTAATCTGTCAAAGATAGGGAGTCTTGAAGTAAAACGTGAGAAAGTTAATGTCAGCGAAATGGTTTTTGAATACTTAAATGAGCTTAAAGAAAATCAACCCGATCGGGTAGTACGATTTGAGGTAGAGAAAGATATAACAGTAGATGCCGATCCTCATCTCTTACACATTGCGATCGAAAATATTTTACGCAATTCCTGGAAGTTTACATCTAAAAAAGATAGAGGAATAATACGTTTTGGAAGGACCAAAAAAGATTCCCGTTATGTGTATTTCTTAAAAGATAATGGCGTAGGGTTTGACTCATCTTATGCAGAAAATATTTTTGAACCATTCAAGCGTGTACATATTCAGAGTGAATATGGTGGCACCGGTATAGGACTTTCTATAGTGCGACGGGCAATTGAGCGACACGGTGGTACGATATGGGCAGAAGGAGAAGTAGGCAAGGGCGCACGCTTCTATTTTACACTCGGAGATTAATGTACGGTTGGTGAGAAGAGTAATCTTATGGATAGGTTTAAAATAAATTTAGCAATAGCAGTAGTATTAGTAGTGGCAATAATGGATTTGTTGTTGCCAATTGGCTATGGCGCATCGGTATTCTATATCGCCCCGGTACTTCTTTTGTCACACCATGGAAAAGACCGCTCAAGATATCTCTTAGCATTCATTTTGACTGTGTTAATGGTGCTTGGTATCTTCTTTTCCCCTCCCGATTTACCAGTACTGGTAATTACGGCTAATCGCATGGCTTCTATTGCGGTGCTTTGGATTGTGGTGCTCTATATTGCCGAGCGGAACAAAGCGCTTCGAAAAGAGCAAAAGATAGCCCTTGAGCGTGACAGACTTGCGATTATCAGTAGATCTCAGAGTGAATTTTATGAAATGGTGCTTAGAATTGCCCCTGTTGGAATAGCAATTATAAGAGGCGAGGATTGCCGTTTTAAATACGTTAATCCTGAATACTCAGGTATACCAGGTAAGCGACCTTTCGATATACAGGGTAAAACAATGAAGGAAGTGTACCCGGATTTTGCTGCAGCGGGTGGGTTAAAACTAATAGAGGAAGCTCTTCGCGAGAAGAAAGAAGTGTACAGGCCCGAGCTAAAGACCTATGTAGGAATAGGGGAGAAGAGACGTCTTGGTTTCTTTAATCTTCACTTTGTACCGTTGCCCCCGTTTGAAGAGAAGAAAGCTGAAGTGCTTTTAGTAGCAAATGAAATTACAGAGCAGGTGGTAGCAAGAAAACGGGTTGAAGAGGCGGAATATGCATTACGGGAAAGTGAACAGCGTTTTCGTACTCTGGCTGATAACATCTCTCAGTTTGCCTGGATGGCTGACCGAACCGGATACATCTTTTGGTATAACAAACGCTGGTATGATTACACAGGAACTACCCTTGAAGAGATGCAGGGATGGGGGTGGACAAGGGTTCTCCATCCCGATCATGTGGAGGGGGTAGTTAAAAAAATCCAACAATCCTGGGATACCGGTGAAGTTTGGGAAGATACCTTTCCTTTAAGAGGTAAAGATGGCAAGTATCGATGGTTTCTCTCCCGTGCCGTACCTGTATTGAATGATACTGGAAAAGTGAAGTTGTGGTTTGGAACAAATACCGATATAACAGAACACAAAAATCTTGAACAGCGCTTACAGAATTATTCCACACGGTACCAGAGTATGCGTGATTCGGATATTATCGGTACTATAATAGCAGATCCAGATGGTAATATTCTGGATGCCAATGATTATTTCCTTAGGGTTATTGGGTATAGTCGCTCTGAGTTGGAATCCGGGCAGGTCAAATGGAATGAAATTACCCCAAAAGAATATGAACCGCTGGACAAAGATGCTTTACTGCAACTTGATGAAAAAGGGGCTGCAACTCCGTATGAAAAGGAGTTCACAAAAAAAGACGGCTCAAGGGTGTGGGTTTTATTGGCAGATACGCTCTTGCCGGGCCCTCAAAAGCATATTCTTGCCTTTGTACTCGATATCACCGACAGGAAAAGAAATGAATTAGAAATCGAGCGCTCAACAAAATGGCTCGAACGCATAGCGGAAACGACACCGGATGTAATTTTTGTCCTCGATATAGAAAATGAGAAAAATATTTATACCAATAAGAGTATTATGGATATGCTGGGGTATTCTTCTCAGCAATTCAGCCAATTGTCTTACCTTTTTAAAAAGGCTATCAGTCCTTTGGATCTTAAAAGAAGCATAGCTTTTTACACTAGCATGAAAGACGCAAAAAAGGGTGAGATAAGAACTATAGCCCATCGTATTGTCCGTAAAGATGGGGCGATTCGCTGGGCAGATGTACGGGTAACACCGTTTGAGTGGAATGAAAAAGGTGAGGTCAGGGAGGTGCTTGGTTTAGCCAGGGATGTAACAGATTTAAAGAAAACACAGGACTCCCTGGTGGAGAGTGAGAGAAGGTTTAGAAACCTGGCCGATTCGATGCCTCAGCTGGTATGGACTGCAAGCGCCGAGGGAACAGTGGATTACTATAACCAAAACTATAAATTGTTTGGAGGAATTGAGCCTGAGCCGGGAGGGGATTGGAATTGGACGCCTGTATTGCATGAAGATGACAGGCAGATAACACATGAAAAATGGAGTCGTGCAGTAGAAACCGGTGAAGTATATCAAATAGAACACAGGGTGCGTCATGATGATGGATCGTTTCACTGGTATCTAACCAGAGGGGTTCCGGTAAAAAATGAAGAGGGTAAAATTGTGAAGTGGTACGGAACTACTACCAATATCGACTCGGTAAAAGGTACCCAGGAGGCCTTAAAGAGAAGCGAAAAAAAGCTTAAGAAACTAAACGAAGACCTTGAAGAGCTGGTTATTAAGCGAACCGATCAGGTTCGTTCGCTTTCAAAAGCACTGACTCTGGTAGAACATAGAGAAAGAAAGCGCTTTTCACAGATTCTTCACGAAAACCTTCAGCAAATTCTTTTGGCCGCAAACATGCAGCTTGGGGTTCACCTTGAGGAGCACAGTTCATCAGATGACCCTGCACATGCAGCTGAAATCGCTGAAGCTATCAGGTTATTGCGCAAAGCTTTGCATGTTACACGGACTACTTCAATAGAATTAAACCCTCCGGTTTTAGAGGCGCAGGGGTTGGATGCTGCTTTGTCTTGGCTTGCGTCCCACATGAATAAAAACTACGGACTACAGGTCTCCATTGAATTAGATGAGCAGTTGAAAAGAATCAAAAATGATGTGCAGTTAATGCTAATACAGATGGTACGTGAACTGCTGTTAAATGTAGTTAAACATTCTGGTACCAAATCTGCCCAAATTAGCGCAAAATGTGAGTCCAAAACTATATTAATAGAAGTAGCAGATAAGGGCCGGGGGTTTGATATCTCAGAAGCGCGCCTGAGAATGGGGGAGGAGACAACGCTTGGGCTTTTTAGTATAGAAGAAAGAGTGAAACTTTTTGACGGCAATTTCGTAATATACTCAGAGATAGGTAAAGGAACAAAATGCGTTATCTCACTTCCCAATAAAAATTGCTAACTTTCGAAACGGGTGTCTGAACAAAAATGAAAGCTTACATTGTTGAAGATCACGAGGATATGAGACTGATCCTTAAAAGAACGCTGCGAAAAAAGATCGCTGATATACAGATCATTGGAGAGAGTGAAACCGCAGAAAAGGCCATGGAAGATATTGCTGCCCTTTTACCACAAATTGTCCTTGTTGATATCTCCTTACCGGGAATGGATGGTATAGAGATGATTAGAAAATTAAGGCCCCTGTACCAGGAGTGCTTTTTTCTTGTGGTTACAGGTCATGACGTTGATCAGTATAGAGAAGAGGCTTTTAAGGCTGGTGCCAATCAGATCGTATCCAAAGAAGACAGAAAAGAGATGATAGAGATTATCGATCAATATCGCATAAAAGGCAACTAATGAAAAACTCTCAAAACCACATAGTCTACCGCTCTGAGCGCTTTTCACACCTCTACAATACCTCTACAGGAAAAGATCTATGGAGTTTTCTCTCATCCCCTCAGCAGATTAAACGCATGCAGAGCGAGGTCAACACTGGAAACGCACCAATCAAAGCTTTGCTTACCGAACTTGAAACCAGATTTCTCACCTTTTTTACTGCAGGCGACAATGAGAGTGGTGAAGTTGCGGTGTTTATCAATAATATGCTAAAACAACTATTTGAACATCTTGGCTATACACACACCGGCTGTGCTCGTTGTAATGGCAAATTCATTAAAAGTACAGGTATTTTTACCAGTAATTAAGCAAATTAAACAGGTTACCAACTGGAACAGGGATGGTGTAGTGGACTATTTTTATACTTCATCCTTTTTTATTAACTCAATCCGGTTTGGTAGTATATGCTTAAATTTCTACTTCTCTCTTTTACACTGGGTGTTACAACCGCCTTTGCCACTCCCCAAATAGAAGTTTCTCCTGAAATTTATGAATTTGGTATAGTGGAAAAAATTAATACAAGCAAAGCAAATGCAATTTTTATGATAGAAAATACCGGTTCATCACCTCTGGTGATCGAATCTGTAAGACCGAGCTGTGGCTGTGCTGTTGTGGAGTATGATTCTTTGGTTATGCCCGGTGAGAGCAGTAAGTTAGAGGTAGAAATCGATTTTGATCAGTTCAACGGGCCGGTGCAAAGCAGTGTCACCATTATTTCTGATGCCCAAAACAGTTCTGTTCATAGAGTTACAATGAAAGCAGATGTTATTCCCATAATAGATTTATCTGAGTGGTATATTTCTTTAACGGGTGGCAAGCCCTATACACTTTATCTCTCAACGGAAAAAAAGGACTTAAGCATCTCCGAGGTTCGTTTTATTCTTCACCCTACAGACTATTCTGCCGGTGAAGAGGTGTATATAGATCATAAACTGGTTTCTGCTGAAACCAATCAAAGCGAAAAACGTACTACCTATGAACTTAGTTTAACGCCGGATAGTGTGAAAGAAAACTCCTCAGGAATTTTTATCCTCCACACAAACCACCCTTATGAAAGAGAGATTACCATTCCAGGGAGAGTGGGTGTAGTGTATTAAACTCTCGTTTATTTCAACAAAGAAATAAAAATCACCTTTTGTGACCATCGTCACATTCTTTTTTAAGCAAAACAGATATATTTATTATTGTGAAAACGATAGTAGGAGCGCTTCCGCCCCATGCGCCCAAGTATTTACTGGTAAGTAGTTGCAGCTGTATCTGACCCGAAATTCTTTTTAAGGAACTCGGGTTTTTTTTTATTCAAAAATCGACTATTAAAAGTGTGATATCGTCTTCGTTTTGAAAACTATTGGAGAACTGACGCTGGTGGTTAAGGATTGCATCTGCAGCTTCAATGGTATTAAGGGCAATTGTGTCCTGTGCAATTGATATTAACTTATCGATTCCATACATATCTTCGTTTTCATTTTGTGCCTCAATTAGGCCATCAGTATAAAGCACAAATCTGTTCTCTCCGGGAGAGTAGTTAAGATTTTTCTCTGAGAGCATCATATCGGGAAAAACACCCATAAAGAGCCCGTCTGCTTTGATTAAAGAGTATGAAGCATCGTTTTTATTAATCATCAGTATGGGACAGTGCCCGGCGGATGAAAAGGTGATAGTGTTGGATGATGTATCGAGAACAGCATAGAAGATGGTAACAAAGTTATCTGTTTTGATGTCAGAGATAAAGGTGTTATTAATCATTTCCAGTGTTTTTTTAGGTGAATGTTCACTTGCAGAGAAGGTCTTGAGCAAAACTTTCACCATAGACATAATCAGTGCTGAAGCAATTCCATGCCCTGAAACATCTGCCACCACTATGCCATAAACCCCGGGGTTAAGCTCAAATACATCGTAGTAATCCCCACCGACGGTATTAGCACAGAAATACTTCGCTTCCACCGATAACGCTGGTGTACTTTGCATATTTTGAGGCAATAAGCCCTGCTGTATCGATTGGGCTTGTTCCAGATCACATTGAATTCTGGACTGTGCAACTTTAAGATCGTGATTAACGGTATTGAGTTGTTGATTAGTTTTTTGCAATCGGTGGTTGGCTGTACCCAGAGCTTCAAAATTGTGATAGTTTTCGATGACTATTCCAGCCAAATTCACAATAGCGGTAAGTTGTGCGATATCATCACTATTTATCGCTTTGCCCTTTTGGGTCCTGTCCATCCAGAAAACACCCGTACCTTTAAATGCCTTGCATGAAACACAGCAGTACCTGCGTTGGTTTTCATCCTTGGTTTTAATATTTTGTCCCGCACCCATAATACTCCAGCAATAAGGATTAAAGCCGCTATGGGCAGGACACGTCTTTTTAGTACACCCCTTTAGCTCTGCGCATGTACGGGTCAGTTTGCTAACCAAAGGAATTACAAGGTAGGAGCTGGAATTGTATTTCTTTAAAAACAGATCATTAAAAGGATCGGGATCATCGACGACTATGTGCCGGTTTAAAAAGAGCGCATCGGTGATCTCTCCACCTTCAAAACTCAACGGAATAGAGAGATGGCTTATTTCCAAATCATTAAAGCCAACCCACTGTTTGGCTGAAATACAGAATTTCTCTTTCTGGACCTCAAAGAGTGCTACTCTATCGAAATCAAGAAGCTCCTGAATGGCTAACAGCACGGTTTTGATAATGCTGTTAAGATCAGTGCAGGTATGTAAGATCTTGGTCAGCTCATTAATCATTGAAGCATTTAAGAGGTGAGCTTTAAACTCCTCATTTTTTCTTTGAAGCTGCTTACAGTACTCTTTTAGTTCGTTTTTTTTCAGGTTATCTAGGTGGAAAAACTCTTTTTGAGGGCCCATTTGCTTTTTTTATCACTTTTTAAAGAAAAACTCCTACCAACCGGGGTGCTCAGACTTGACTTCAATGCCTCTTGAGAACCATTTTTGTATAATCAAGGCGACAATGTAACAACTGCCCTGTCGTAGTATAACCAGAATGAAATACTATCATTCTTTCCAATGAATGCCAAGGAGGAAGAGCTTTGAATATTAAGTACAACAAAAAAAAGCAGGAAATGAAAAAGGATCCTGTGTTAGACTGGCTGTTTTCAGCAAAAGAATATGCTAAAAAAAACAGCGTTCTTTTAATTGGAGCACTTTTAGTACTGCTTTTTATAGGTGCTGTTTCAGTTTTTTCCAGCAGAGCCAGAGAAGCCGATATCAGACAAAGTCAGGATCTCTTTGCCAGAGCAGTGCTGGAGTTTAATGACGAAAATCTCGACGATGCTATTGTTCTTTTTGGTGATGCTGCAAACAACTTTGGTAACACTCCTCAGGGCAAAATGAGTGCATTTATGCTTGGAAGCATCTATTTTGAGCAACAAAAATATCTCCAGGCAATAGAGTGGTTTCAATTAGCAGTAACCAATATGTCTTCTGCAGGCTTTGTAGGGGCACAGGCTTTAGTTGGTATCGCAACCAGTCACGAAGCTTTAGGTAATGAAGCTGAAGCTATGCAATATTATGAAAGAGCTTTAAGAGATCAAAGAATCAGTTTCAATCATGCTTCAATACGATGGAAGATGGCTCTTTTAAGTGCTCCTTCAGATACGCAACGCTCACAAACTCTTTTGCAAGAGATTATCTCTGATCCCGAAGCTACCGACTACCATTCTAAAGCCCAAAATTTTCTGGCAAGTTTAACTAAAGCAGGATAACAGCCCAGGGAAGTTTGTCTCTTTGCGGGATGCAATGATTAGATGCAAGCACAGGAAAGAAAATAATGTGCTTGCAAATTTTTTGTCAAAGAAATACAATTCTTCGCTCAATTAGTGAATGGTTTCAAATAAAGATTCTTCACCCGTATTCGAATCTATGGAGGTTATAAATGAAAATTTTGCTTCTTGAAAATACACGCAAGAGAAGCGAGCAAATTATGGAGCAGCTTAAAGACAAGAACGTTGAAGTGCGTAGTTGTGTAACTTCAAACGACTTTCTCGAAACTATTTCTGAGACCAGTTTTGATAAAATTGTTCTGAATGTAGAGTTTTGGGAAAAAGGACGTTCCATGTATTCATATTTCAACGCTTGTGAGAAATTTGAAGAAACCCCGGTAGTGTTTTACAACGCAGATGAGGAGTTTGTTACTATCTGTAATCGTCCCAAGAACATTCGGGATCAGGTGATTCATAAACCAGTAAATATTGAAGAATTAGTTAATGCTGTAATGCAAGTTTAATGGATGAGCATAAATAAAAGAATAATCTTTAAAGATGATGACAAAGGTGGTATTATCCACATCGCCAATATTAAAGGTGGTGTGGGTAAATCCACCGTAGCAACTAATCTGGCCGCTACACTTTCCAAAAAAGCACCGACACTGCTCATTGATCTTGATGTTCAGGGCAGTGCAAGTACTGCGCTTGGAGTAGATAAAGCTCAAAGCAGTGCTTCTTCATGGGAACTGTTCAGAAGGCGTTTTTCTGCGGATATTCCGGGCAGCTCTTCTGGAAACGAAAAAAACAATGGTATCCTCAGGCGCGCAAATGCTTTTTTCCTGGGCAATATCACCGGCCATGGATTACTTAAATCTATAGTAGTACCTGTAACGCCAAAATTGGATTTGATAACCGCTGATGCCAATCTCTTTAAATCACCGAAAGGGTATCAGCTTCAAAACCTTCTGTTTAATCTGAATGTCGCCTTACAAAGCTATCGGTATGTGGTTATCGATACCCCTTCAGTGTGGAACAAACTCTCCAGACTACTCTTTTTAAACAGCGATCTTAACCTTATCCCTGTAACACTCAATGCTTTATCTACCAAAAGCCTTCGTAGCTATCTGATAAATGTAAAAAAAGCTGTAGAGAAAAACCCTGAAGTTCGTCTTCGAATAGTAAAAAATGAAGTGTATGGCAAACAAGGATCTTCCTTGCGTGGGAAAACAAAAACAATGTTTGAAAACCGCAAGTTTCTTGAAAGTTTATGTGAACAAGTTACCGTGAAAAGCGGTTCCGGATGTTCCATTTTGCCTCAATCAATAATTTTCGATCTTGAGATCCCGGAGTCTGCTGCAGTGCGTAATGCACAGGATGAGGGCTGTTCCATCTTTGATACCAAAGGCTACTCCGCTGCTCAAAAATCATTCAATCAACTAGCCAAAGATGTTCAGCATGTGTTAAACAGTATCTTGAAAGAGGCACAAGGCAGACCTGAAAAACGAGAGCTCTTGCCCTATTTTTCCAAAATTGCCGCGGCTTCATTACTTGTCTTTCTGTTTAGTTTAAATGAACCAATCTACAATGCTACAGCTCCGCGTCCGGTTGCACCTGAGCAGCTTAGCTCTAAGGAGGAGGAAAAAGTCATTGAACACACCTTCTCCCGGGGTGAAAGTATCTATCGATTAGCAAAGCATGCTATTTCTGTCTACAGGGCTATGGTTCCAAGCATGGCACAGTTAAGTGAGTATGTAAGAGAAACGGTACAAATTCATAACCGCACCAGACTCTCCGGAGAACCATCGATTACCAACATGAATACCATTCCCGAAGGTTTGACACTTAGGTTCTATCCACCATCCAATATCCATAACCCGGGGTTTGAGCAGATGTCTCCGGTATATCAGTTTTTTAAAGGACTTGTCAGAGATCCATTCCCTTATGTTACCGGTGATTGGTGTGAACGAGGAACGGGTGGGGGGCAACCCCACTATGGCCTGGATGTGGCTGCAGCTTACGGCTCAGAAATAATAAGCCCTATCGATGGCAAGGCCGTTTTAACCTCAAATGCTGTCGCAGGAAGAACTGTTGGGGTGCTAAAAGATGATGGGTCGATAATATTTTTCTCACATATGGGCCGAAGATATGTAAGTAGTGGTGATACAGTTAAAGCTGGTCAGGCGCTTGGGACTATTGGTATGACTGGTAGAACAAGTGGACCTCATGTGCATATTGGCTATGGAATACCAAGCGAATCAAGACACGACATGTCATTTGGCAGGCATAACTTTAGAGTATCTGATCCTAAGCACTTTTTCTACAAACTTGCATTTATCGATGGCTTAGCAGATCTCGCCTTTACCTACGACTGATAAACAGTGAATTGCTTACCCCTTCTCAACAGGTGTACTGTTGAGAAGCTCTTGTGCATGTTGTTTGGATATAGTACTGTCACCGCCAAGCATGCGAGCTATTTCGTTCACCTTTTCTTCATGCCCCAGTGCTTTTACCACTGTTTCGGTTCTATTATCCTCAATAATCTTTTCAACCACAAAGTGATTATCTGCAACAGATGCTATCTGGTGAAGGTGTGAAATGCAAAGAACCTGGTGGGTGCTGCTAAGGCTACGGAGTGTTTTGGCAACTTCACCCGCAAGCACTCCCCCTATGCCGGTATCTATTTCATCAAAAATCAGGACCGGAATCTGGTCATGTTCAGCAAACACCGATTTTACTGCAAGCATAAGGCGGGAAATTTCACCACCTGAAGCCGACTTGCACAGAGGCAAAAAGGGTTCTCCAGGATTGGTTTTAACCAAAAAGCGAACGTTATCGAGACCACCGGCCTCTGGCTCCTTAAGCTCCTTTATCTCTGTATACCACTCTCCACCCTTGAAACCAAGAGTACTCATGAGCTCAGTAATTTTTCTATCAAAGCTCTTTGCTGCGTTGATACGGGCAGTTCGCAGTTTTTGTCCGCTTTCAAGGCAGCTTTCTCTGGATCTGCCCACTATCTCTTTTAACCTTTTTTCTTCGAAATCGGTGTTTTCAATGGTGGATAGATCCTTCCCGAGCGCATCTCTTTTAGCTATCAATTGTTCAAGAGAGCAGGAATATTTCTTTTTCAGGCGTTGAATTTTCGCAAGCCGTGAGTTGATAAATTCAATTCTGGTAGGATCAGTTTCTGAATTCTTATCCAGATAGGAATTGCAAAAAAGGTCAAGATCAGAACATATGGATAGAGCGTTTTCAATATCTGTAAGCCAGGGTTGAACAGATGCGTCATACTTAATAAATGTTTGCAGGTCTTTTTTAATCTGAGAGAGTTTAGAATACACTGACTCACTACCACTATTAACAAGTTTTGTAATGTGTGAGGCGCAGGCGATACGGTCAGCACTGGATGTTAAAAGGGATAGTTCACTCTCAAGTTTTTCCTCTTCACCTGCCTGGAGCTTTATTGTGCTCAGCTCAGAATACTGAAACTCAAGCAGCTCTTTTTTCTCCACAAGGCGAGCGGTGTTTTCCTGCACAGTTTTCAGCTCCTTGATTGCTGATACGTAATCATCATAGTCCTTGCTGTACTGCACTCTGTAGGCTCTGACCTCAGGAAGGCGATCGATCAGCTCAAGGTGGGTCGTTTCGTCCAGAAGTGACTGGTGTTCGTGCTGGCCATGCAGGTCTATAAGCAAACATCCCAGTTTTTTGAGGCAGGAAAGTGGAACCGGAGATTGGTTTACCAAAATTTTGTTTCTTCCACTGCGGGAGATTTTGCGCGTAATGATCAATTCGCCATCTTCAATATCAATATTTAACTCTTCCAGTGCAGCTCTGAAAGTGCTTTTAAGTTGGTTAAATTCAAGAACTCCATTCACCTCAGCTTCATCACAGCCGCTTCTGACCATCTCTGCAGAAGCTCTTTCTCCCAGCAAAAGCCCTATCGCTCCGATAAGAATCGACTTACCAGCCCCTGTCTCCCCTGTGAAAACAGTGAAACCATTACTAAACTCTATAGTAAGGTTTTTGATAAGAGCCAGGTTTTTAATTGTAAGTTCTCTGATCATACTCAACTATTCCGTCTTTTTATACCCCTGTCCCCAGCCAAGCTTTTCTCGTAGTAATGAAAAACAGGATCTTTCAGCAAGTTGTACGAGGTTAGTTGTCGTTCCGCCATAAGAGATCATAATTTCGTCGTTATTTTGAAGCCTTATCGACTCAAGACCATCAGCACTTAAGAGAAGGTCCGGGTTTTTCTCATTGATCACCAGTCGGATACTCTTTTCTGAGGGTAATATAATTGGTCGCTCAGTGAGAGAGTGAGGACAAATTGGTGTGAGTAGAATGGCCTGGACTGTAGGTTCCACAATTGGCCCTCCTGCAGAAAGAGAGTATGCGGTAGAACCGTTTGGAGTAGCTATAATGATTCCGTCTGCAAAAAAGTCGGTAATGAAATCATCACCATACCAGGCAGAGATAGAGGTGAGTTTAGGAGTATTGATGCGATTAATAAAAATATCATTCAATGCATGAAAACGGCATATTTCGTTTCCCTCACCCCGTTTGATACATGCTTCAAGCACCATTCTGCTAATGGTATAATACTCACCGGAGCTGATTTTTTCCAAACTGCTTTCAAGATCCTCTGGCCCTATATCAGTAAGAAACCCCAGTCCCCCCAGATTGACTCCTATCACCGGTTTATGCGAAAAACGACACATGTGTGCCACTGAAAGAAAAGTACCATCTCCTCCCACCGATATGAGGGCGTCACTGTTTTTTAACAATTGTTTTTCACTGTCTGAAATGGGGTAATTGTCAGGGAGTTGAGGAGTCAAAAAAGGGTGGAAATGGACTGTTTTTTTGGACTTTTGTGCCCATTTATAGATAGTAATCAGAACGTCCTGAACGTCCTGAGAGGTTTTAAATCCAACCACTCCAAATGAAACTACAGGTTTCATTTTTTTTCTTTCCTCTGTTTTTTTTCTGTATCTGTTCTGAACTGGCAGACTTGATTTAGTAGTTCAAAGAAATCAGGCCACCGTTTAAGAATCTTCTCTTCATTGATCGATGTTTCACCAATGCATCGAAGTCCGGCTATGGAAAATGCAGCCGCAATGTGAGCCGGAAGGGCTTCGGTTAGATCGAAACCATCAAACTGACGGGCTCCTTCAAGCACAATCCCATCGGGCATCTCTCCATGCCGGGCACCGAGTTTCCGTATACAGGATTCAAGAAGGTCTATCCCATCGGGGGTATCCATTCTCATATCTTCAAGTTCTCTGAATACAGACTGTTTTTCGGAAAATGAGGCCAGGATAAGCATGGAAGGCAAATGGGCAGAGAATTGAAACAGGGGACTGCATCTCATCTTTTTGCCCGAAAGATTAGCCTTTTGAATAGAGACCAGACCAGCAGAGCCAAACGCAGTTCTACTGCTTTCCTGGATAGTCAGCTTCGTGCCCATTTTTCTGAGAAATGCAAACAACTGAGTTGCCCAGGGCTCAAGGGGTACATTGGCCAATACAAAAGAGTCTTTGGGAATCAGACTTTTAGCTGTGATGAGTATAGACGAAAGAGTCTCATCACCGGGTAGTACTATTTCTACTTCAGAATCTTTTTTTGTGACAGTGAAATCTGCTGTCACAGCATAAGAAAGCTTCTGGCCACCCCCACCTTTTCTTTTCTGCTGTAAAAAGCGCATCCTGCGTGCAATCGGGTCATCTGCTTCATTCTGTAAGGACTTAATACTCAGCTCATAGCCCAGAAACTGTGCAAGATGGCGCAGGGGGTTTGAAATGTAGTAAGATACATTGAAATTATGCTTTTGCTTTGAGCCCAAAAGAAAGGCCAGTAATGGTCCGGTATCTTCTTCAATTACATTCTTATCGAAGGTCTTGCCAAGGTCATATTCACTTAATTGAAGAGCGGTTTTATCCTCTATGGAGACGTTTTTTAAGGTGATCCCCAGTTTTTGGGCCTGGTTATGCCAATTGGTTATTCGCTCTGGGGTAAGGTTACTGAACAGTACCGTTTTACCCATTCCAAGAGCAAGAAAAAGGATCATGTCTCGGTAGGGCCAAAAATAGTCTGGAACTTTAAGCAGTAGTGAAGGGTCCTCAGTAACTGGTTTAACACTCCAGGTATCCTGGTTGCACTCAATATCCACATGGCCGCTTATTGCACTTTTTAAGTCAGATATCTGTTGGGTTGTTTTGATATTAGGGATTTTTAATGGCACAGAAGAGGCACAACTGGCAAGTAGAGCCAGAAAGAGAAGGTCTGGACTTGAGGGGAGTTCAGTTTTCCCTTCAATGGACTTGGCCGGCTGAATTGTTACCATTTCCTATTTCCTTTCACGCACCGAGAAGCCCTTTTCTACAAGTAGTTTCATTGCATTTTGGGCTGTTTGATCCGAGTCAAAAGCAAGACGTATTGTACCGCCTTCACCTTCCCGTACCTTAAGAACTTCAATGTCCTTGATATTAATATCGTTTTTGGCAAGTTCGCATGAAATAGAGGCAATAAACCCTGGTTTATCTTTAGCCATTACCATTATTTCACTGAGACGGCCGATGATACCTTTATTGGAAAAAGGAATTTTATCCCGTGTTTCACGCGCTGTTTCAAAACTCTCGCGCAGAGAATCATTTTCAAGCTCACCTTTAAGCTTTTTTAGTTTGTTGATAAAGGTGTCGATAAGAGATGACACCGGTTTTTTATTGGTGACTAAAATATCATGCCACATAGTATACGGGGCTGAAGCTACTCGTGTGATATCGCGAAACCCTCCGGCAGCCAAATCGATTGTACCAGGGGTTTGTTCATCCATATCTTTGGTCGTAAGCACCAGAGCGGATGCCAAAATGTGTGGCAGATGGCTTACCGATGCAGCTATCAAATCATGAACAGCTGGTTTTAGGAACACATATCTGCATCCAAGGTAGTGATGAAAAAATTGGGCCACATCCTGATCTCGTTGTTCGGGCTCCCCCTGTGGTGGGGTAAATACGTAAAGGGCGTTTTGAAAGAGATAGGGGTCACTTGCAGCAGGACCGCTCTTCTCAGATCCGGCCATGGGATGTCCGCCAATGAAATGCACCTGAGATGGAAGGATGGCTTCGGCCTTCTGCTGGATTTCAGATTTTGTACTGCCTACATCGGTTATGGTAAGATTAGGGGGCAGCTGGCACTTTCCAAGTTTTTCTATGGTTTCAATAATTGCCAGTATCGGTGAGCATAGAATCAAAAGGTCGGTCTGCTGAATAACCTCAGTCAGTGCATCATAGCCATACCCTTCATCTATGCACCCCAGTTCAAGAGCTGTTTTTATGCTCGATGGGGAAGAGAGGCCGATGATTTTACCCTTATATCCAGATTTCCTGAGGGCTGATCCTATGGAACCTCCAAGTAGGCCCACACTGTATAATGTAACTGTTTTGGGTGAAAAAGCCATAGTCTAATCCTGTTTGCGATTCAATAGATACAGAATTTCACCCTCTTTTGTCAGAGGGATAATCGTTTTTTGGTAAAAATCCACTACTGTTTCAGGCTTGATTACTTTTCTGCTCTCAAGATTTGCACATTGCTGAAGAGATCTGGTTTTCTCCTGGACTCTTTGGATGATTTTTTCTTCAACTTCGGGACGTGTAAGTGTAGCCAACAATGCCTTTTCATCCTTTTTAGCAATAAGCTTTTTATAAACGTTTGGCGCTGACCTGTATTTGCACTCAGCTACATACAGTGCCCCAAAATGCACTCTCCTCGATATTGCCTGAAGTGCATAAACATCATGTTCAACACTTGAACCGTATTGTCCATCATCCCCTTCGGTACAAATGTGCTTTAAAAGAAACTGGTAAGCGGTATATATTTTCTTTGTAAGGTTTACCTTCTGGTAGTCCGGGATATGGAGCCCGCTCTCCGGTAAACTCACCGTTCGTTGAGGCCTGTATTTAAGGTCGGTGAAAGGCCTCTCTTCCGGTACACAAAATCTTCCAAAAAGCGCATCCATCTCCTCCTGGTACGAAAGGCGCAGTTCAAGAAGAGAACGCTTTTCATTGTTACCGAAACCACTCTTACCTTCTTGGTATGCAGTGGGGTTTGTATGCCACTGCGCCCGCTCGATAAGTTTTGAAATAATTGTCTCTTCCAATCCTTCGAGCCTTGAGGCGATGTATGGTAGCTGCTGGACCGTACTCATTGATTCCTCAGAGCAACAGGTTTAGTTGCATTTTTAAAGGCTCTTACCTGTGTTTGAAGATCAAATGAGGGGTCAGTTCCTTCACCTGAAGCCGATTCGATGATCTTTACCAAAGCGCTACCCACGATAGCACCATCTGCACCACTTTCCACGATCTTCTCTACATGCTCTGGCCGTGAGATACCAAATCCTACAGCAAGTGGTTTATCGGTATATTTTTTAATTCTGGATATTAACTCTCCAATGGATTCATTAACCGGACTGTCTACTCCTGTTGCTCCAAGTCTGCTTACAACGTAAACAAAGGAGTCGATATGCTTACAGATATAACTTATCCTCTCCGGTGGGGTGAGCTCACTTATAATGTAAACACAACCTATACTATATTTCTTTAAATACTTTCTGAGCTCATCAGATTCTTCTGGTGGCATATCGGCCACAAGTATACTGTCTATACCAGCTTCTGATGCTTGGTGGCAGAACTCCTCATACCCTAAATAGTAAAGAGAGTTAGCATAGAGAAGTAATCCGATGGGGATATCTGTTTCCTGACGAAGCCCTTTAATCATAGAAAAAAAGGTCTGGTAATTTAGTCCATTGGCGATGGCTCTTTGAGCGCCTCTTTGGTTAACAGGGCCGTCGGCCACAGGGTCTGAGAATGGGAACCCGATCTCAAGGATGTCGGCACCACCTTTAATATAGGACATCAGTACCTTGCGGGATGTTTCAATATCCGGATCACCGGCAACGGCAAAGGGGATGAAAGCAATTTCACCCCTCTTTTTCAATGTATTGAATACTTCCTGATATCTGTTCATAAATTTATCCTTAGGTGTTGTGCTACAGAGAAAATGTCCTTATCTCCCCGCCCGGAGAGATTTAAAAGAAGAATAGAATCTTTAGACAACAGAGGAGCTTTTTTAAGCACATAGGCTGCGGCGTGAGAGGATTCAAGAGCCGGAATAATTCCTTCGGTATGACACAGCATTTTAAATGCCTTTACAGCTTCTTCATCTGTAGCGAAGGTGTATGATGCCCTCGCTTTTTCAAACAAGTAGGAGTGTTCTGGCCCTACTCCGCTGTAATCCAGGCCTGCGGATATGGAGTGGGTATTAGCGATTTGGCCATTGTTATCCTGCAAAACAAAAGAAAAGGAGCCATGAAGTATTCCGGGGCGTGCATGTTTGTTTGGCGTAAGGCGTACTGCATGATTAGTACCTTCAATCCCGTGCCCCCCGGCTTCAACTCCTGTCAGTTTAACATCTTTGTCTTTTATGAAGGCGCTAAATATTCCAATGGCATTGGAACCCCCACCGACGCAGGCAATTACCTCATCGGGTAGTCTGCCGGTTTTGGCAAGAATCTGTTTTCGGGCTTCGCGGCCAATAACCGCTTGAAAATCTCTTACAATTGTTGGAAAGGGGTGAGGGCCAAGTGCTGAACCGAAAACGTAATGGGTATCACGTACACTTTTGGTCCAGTCCCGCATAGCTTCGTTGACAGCGTCTTTGAGTGTTTTACCCCCACTATCGACGGCTTTAACGTTGGCACCCAGCAGATTCATTCTGAACACATTGGGCTTTTGGCGCTCCATATCCACCGTTCCCATGTAGATATCACAGGAAAGGCCTAACAGAGCTGCTGCAGTGGCTGTTGCCACACCGTGTTGTCCGGCACCGGTTTCAGCAATGACCCGCTTTTTGCCCATGGCCTTAGCAAGCAGCGCCTGTCCCAGAGCGTTTGTTATCTTGTGGGCTCCGGTATGATTCAGGTCCTCTCGTTTAATGAAGATCTGTGCTCCGCCACATGATGCGCTTAAATTGCGGGCTTCGTAAAGAGGCGTTTCTCTGCCGTTATAATCCTTTAGGAGTGTTTTATACTCCTGTTGCAAGGTTTTGTCTTTTTTGAAATGTTTATAGGCCTGCTCAACCTCTTCCAAAACAGGCATCAGTGTTTCGGGGGCATACATCCCCCCAAATCTCCCAAATTTCCCCTTGTTTTTTTTCTTCATTTTTTACCCTGCTATTTTATGAACCGGCCAAATCGGGCCGTTAATGTTTCTACCCTGCTTTGTCCCTGACCCCGGGACCATAAAACAGAAAATGGTCTGCCCCGTACTTTAGATGAACGTACAGGACCAAAGTAGCGGGAATCGGTACCCTCTTTCCAGTTATCTGCAAGTAGGAAAATATAATCATTGTTCAAAACAAATGATTCCACCCTCTCTTCTTCCAGATACACTTCAAAAGAAAGGTGGGGGGGAGTGGTAAATGATTGATCAAGATAAACCCTTAGGCGCTCCCAAAATAACCAGTCCTGACGAAGCTGAGCAGGGAGAGAGTCGAGAGGCCCCTGATACAGTGAAAAATTTTCTATTACAAAGTTTTCCAACAACTCATCATTTCTGTATAGCCTCGCCTCGAAAGTGACATCTTTTGAAGGGTTCTCCTGTTTGAGTAGCGAAAAAGAGAAGAAGAAATCCCGTATGGAGAGATCGGAAAACTGCACCGTATCACCTGGCGCCGGTATATAATATGATTCCATAAAATCTCTTGGAGAATACTCTTTGGGTAAAATCTCTTCTGGACGGGATTTAGAAACTGGTCCCTCTATACCTTTTCCATCTCTGAAAAATACCCCCTCATTTACCTTAACAGTGTTACCTGAGAGCGCGCCCACACGCAAGATGTTTGAATAATAATCCTGAGGCATGGAAAAAATCACCGGTGTTCCCTCTTGAGGTGGGGATAAAAAGAGAGAAAATGGAAAAACAAACGGGGTCTTCAAATACACGATTCTGTCACCCCGGACAAGTGTGGGATACATCTGGTTTCCCTGGACAGAAACAGAATCAAACACCACACCCTTAATGATCAGACCTGCGATAATCAGAACAGTAAAGGATTTTAAACTTCTGTAGATTGAGATGCGCAGATCCGAATAGTTATTTGCATTGAGCATATTATTCCCTGCTTAGTACTGCCAGGAAGGCTTCCTGAGGTATCTCTATGTTTCCTACCTGTTTCATACGTTTTTTACCCTCCTTCTGTTTTTCAAGGAGTTTTCGCTTTCTGGAGATGTCACCGCCGTAGCATTTAGCAGTCACATCTTTGCGGTAAGCTTTCACCGTTGTACGGGCGATAACTTTTGTGCCGATAGCAGCCTGAATTGCTACTTCATAATTTTGCCTTGGTATCAGTTCTTTTAGTTTAGTAGTGAGCATCTGGCCAAAGGTAAAGGCTTTTTCCCGGTGTATGATTGATGAAAATGCATCAACGGGGCTACCATTAATCAAAATGTCCAGTTTGATAAGGTCATTGCGTTCATACCCACCCGTCTCGTAATCCATTGAAGCATAACCTCTTGAGCAGCTCTTTAGCTTATCGAAAAAGTCGATAATCAGTTCTGCAAGAGGTATATCATAATTGAGACAAACGCGGGTTATTTCAAGGTATTCCATATTTTTAAGCTTACCACGCTTCTCTTCACAGAGCTTCATAATCGGGCCTACATAATCGGTAGGGGTAATTATCTGTACTTTTGAAATCGGCTCACTAATATAGTCAACATCCTGCTGAGCAGGAAGTCTGGCCGGGCTGTCGATCTCTACTTGTGTGTCGTTTTTGAGATAAACCTGGTACTGAACATTCGGCACGGTCGTTATAATATTTACATTGAACTCTCTGAGCAGTCGTTCCTGAATAATCTCCATATGAAGCAGGCCCAGAAAACCAGCTCGAAATCCAAACCCCAGAGCAGTGGATGTTTCCGGCTCATAGCTTATGGAAGAGTCGTTGAGGCGCAACTTCTCAAGAGCTGACCTTAGGTCCTCATAATCACCTTTATCTACAGGATAGATACCACTAAAGACCATCGGTTTGACTTCGCGATACCCTGGAATCGGCTTTTCTGTGCCATTGATCCGGGTAGTAATTGTGTCACCAATATTAATATCTGAAACTGTTTTAATACTTGCAATGATATAGCCTACTTCACCGGTCTTAAGAGATTTTACCGGTACCCGTCCCATGAGAAAATACCCAACCTCATCAACTTCAAACACTTTTCCTGTAGAGAAAAACTTTATTTGCTGTCCCTTTGCAAGCTCTCCTTCAAACACGCGCACATAGGCAACAGCACCTCTGAAAGAGTCGAATATTGAGTCAAAGACCAGAGACTGTAGTGGTTGGCCGGAGCGGTCTTTGGGTGGAGGTATTTCGGTGATGACCTGTTCGAGTATAGGCTTTATACCCTCGCCGGTTTTAGCACTGCATGAAAGTATTGAATCTTTATCGCAACCAAGAAGGTCCGAGATTTGACTTGCAATCTCTTCTGGTCGTGCTGAAGGCAGGTCAACTTTATTCATTACCGGAATAATGGTAAGGTCGTTTTCCATTGCAAGGAAGATGTTGGTTAGCGTTTGAGCTTCGATGCCCTGACTGGCATCAACCACAAGAATTGCACCTTCACATGCTGCAAGCGAGCGGGAAACTTCATAGGAAAAATCTACATGGCCCGGTGTATCAATAAGATTAAACTGATAGGTGTTGCCATCATTAGCCGAGTATTTCATTCTGATAGGGTGAGATTTAATTGTAATACCACGTTCTCTTTCCAGATCCATATCATCCAGAACCTGGCTTTGCATTTTTTCCTTGCTTATGGTACCTGTTATTTCAAGGAACCGGTCGGCCAGAGTGGATTTTCCATGATCAATATGGGCGATAATACAAAAATTTCTGATATATTCGGGAGTTATCACTGGGCTACCTGAATTAATTGAGTACGGTGTAAAACGATAATTTGTGCTATCAATCAGTATTCAATACCTAATGGTAAAAAATAGAAAAGAGCCACTTAATATACATATTGCCAGAAAACTGCAAAATTGCCAATGATCAATCCGGGTCAGATTTTTTCCCACCGAGAGCATCAATGATCTGTTCTGCAAATTGTGGCAAAGATGGATCACGTGCTCCCATAAGCAGCACGCAACTCTGGGTTATCCGCTGTTTTATAGTTTCAAGAAGCTTCTCTTTTCCCTCTGCAGCTTTTGCTGAAAACGGAACAGGGCCCATTAGGGTAATAAGGTCCCTTGATTGTATATCCATTACGGCTGAGCCCCCTGCATAGTAAACCGGTAACAGAAAAAGGGAATCTTTTTCACCGAGAACTGTTCTGAACACTTCTGCATAGTCGTTCTTTAAAAACCGTGTAGGGCCAAAGCCGTGAGGTTGGTAAATCACAAACAGCGATTCAGACACGGCTCTGGCCGCACTAACCGCAGCTTTGATCTTCTCTGGGTTGTGAGCAAAATCATCTATAACCGTAACTCCTGAAGCTGTTTGGGTGATTGCAAAACGTCTGTCCACACCTTTAAACGTCTCTGTAGCCTGAACCAAACGTTTGGGGTCACAATCAAAAAAACTACATACACTAAGGGCAGCCATAAGATTTGAAGCATTATGGTTGCCGGGCAGAGGCAGGGTATACTCATGGTCATTAAGGGAGATTTTACTGCAGAGGGCTGAACACTGCACTTCCTGAGGATAGAAATCATTAGTACGATTTAGTCCAAAGCGCATTGTGGCGCTGATCTCCTTCAGGCGCTCATCGTCACCATTTATAAGGCAGTTTTTTGACTGCTCTGAGAGTTGCTTAAATAGCGAAAGAACTTCATCCACCGGCTTGTGATCTTTTGAAACATTGAGAATAAGGCTAATCCAGGGATGATATTTAACCAGAGTTCCATCGCTTTCATCTGCTTCAATAACAAGCAGATCCGAGCTCCCTTTAAAAGCGTTACCAATAAGCCCCTGATGAACAAGTCTTTTAAGTGCCGCACCGCTTAAAAGAGAGGGGCTGTAACCACATGAAAACAGAAGCTCAAAAATCATAGCTGTAACGGTAGATTTTCCGCTCGTTCCAGCAACGGCAATGGTTTTATGCGTTGATACCACCGATGCGAGAATATCCGAGCGATGAAAAACCGGGATCCCTTTTTCTGTGGCAGCTAAAATGTCAGGATTACTGTTCTCTATTGCTGTTGAAACACAGATCGCGTCGGTGGTTTCCTTAATCCCGCTTCCATCCTGGGGTGTTAACTCACAGCCCATAGCTGAGAGGATATTCATTGAGGGGTTAGATTTTGTTTTTGAAATCTGACGATCTGAGCCGCTGATTGCAAGCCCCTTCCAGCGCAGAAACTGAGCTATTGCACTCATACCACTGCCCAGAATACCTGTGAAATGAATTCGAGAAACCTTTTTTCCATTAACCGATATATACAATAGTATTCTCCTCTATAATATCAAACAATTCAACTATATCTGCATTTCGCATACAAATGCAACCGTGGCTTAAAGGGGTGCCGATATCCTGTTCTCGGTTTGTACCATGAATATAGATATATCGGTCGTAAGAGTCGATGCCCGGGCCACTGTTTTTTCCTGGCTCAAGGCCCTTGAGACGCAGTATTCGGCTTAGAATCATATTCTCCTCATCCATCCCCGGTTTCCAGATCATCCCTGTGTTTTTTCGGGACTTAAATATTGTACCGGGTTGAGAACCAGCCCCTATTTTTTGAATTATACTATGTACTCCGGTTGGTGTCTTTAAGGAGCCTTCCTCATTTCCAATGCCAAATCTGGAGCTGGAAACGGGATACAGAAGGTGGCGGCCATCGTTGAGGGTAACACACATCTCCTGGCTGCTTAAATTAATGTCGATACATTGGTCGGGTATAGAAGGTAGTAGTCCCAGAAGACTCTTACGGATCTCTTGTTCTCTGTTTTTTTTCATAGCTGGTCCCTTAGTGATAATCAGAAGTCGTTATAAAATCTGGACTGCAGAGAAGGAAAATAATATAATTATATAGTATAGATTTTAATAGTAGAATTACTGGCCAATTTCAAAGGATGAATGAAATGTCTGTGGAACAAACTGCTCCTTCTGTGCATGAAGACACCTGGCGAATATTTCGTATTATGGCGGAATTTGTTGATGGTTTTGAAACACTTTCAAGCATGGGGCCTAATATAACGATTTTTGGCAGCGCCCGTACGGCAAAAAATCACGAACACTACAAAATGACTGTGGAAACTGCCCGTCTTGCAGCCAAGGAGGGGTATGGTGTAATTACTGGTGGTGGGCCAGGAATAATGGAAGCTGCAAATAAGGGTGCATCAATGGAAAATGGAAGCTCTATTGGTCTCAACATTTCGCTTCCATTTGAGCAGATGCCAAATCCTCACATAAAGACTCTGATTAATTTCAAACATTTTTTCATAAGAAAAGTTATGTTTCTTAAGTACACTTCCGCGGTAATTATTATGCCGGGTGGGTATGGTACACTGGATGAGTTGTTTGAGACCTTAACGCTGGTTCAGACCCAAAAAGTTGCTGAGCTGCCTCTGATTTTGATGGGCAAGGATTTTTGGAAAGGCCTTTTGGATTGGTTGAATGATACTATGTTAGCTCATAAATATATTCTTCCAGCCGATATGTCTCTTATGAAGATGACCGATGATCCAGCCGAAGCAATAGATATGATAAAGAAGCATGGTCATACCAAAGAAGTGGTTCCCAATTTCGTGTGATCTGATGTAACGGAAACATCTGCCACAGCAGATGTTTCCGTAAAAACGGAGTCTATACCATAAAACTCCCCTCTTTTACGGGTTGTTTTTTCTCTTTGGGGCAATTTGTAATTCATGGCTTGCTAATCTTTTGACCATTTTCTATTTTAGAGCATTCTGATGTTTTAAACTATACGCCCTCAAAAAAAACAGCCGCATGATAGAATTTTCAAAAAAAATAGTAGAAAAGTGGGCCCTTTCTGAAGAGATGGCAGAACGTATTTGTCGCTCTTATGAAAGGGGAGATTCTCCTTTTTACCTCAGTGAGTATTCACCTCATATTGCAGTAGAGCTTGATCTACCAACACTGTGGGAAGTATTCGACTATCTTAAGGAGATGGAAAATCTTTCAGCCAAGAAAAAACGCGCACTGAATGCGCTTAAAAAGGCTGGTGAACTGAATCCTGTAGTCGAAAACCAGGTAGCGTTATCAACAAAGCCCTATGAGCTGGATGACCTTGTTGTTCCATTGCGTCCCAATCCGCGTTCCAAAGGACAGGTCGCTTCGAAAAAAGGTCTTAAAGAGATCGCTTTAAAGATAGCACTGCAGGAGGAGGAAGAACTTTCTCCCGAAGACATGGTTGCCGATTTTGTGGGTACCCATCCAACTCTTAAGAGCGTTGCAGATGTGGTCCAGGGGATCAAAGATATCCTTGCTGAGCAATTTGCCTTCGATGAGACGGTCAGGGCAATGTCACGAGAGTTTGTGTTTGAGGACGGTTTTTTTGAAGTCGCGCCTAAAAGCAAAAAAGATCCTGCCTTCGCCTCATATGTTGGTAAACTTATTCCCTTTAATGAAGTAGGGAAAGAAGAGTTACTTGGTTTTCTAACTGCAGAGGAAAAGAAGCAGATAAAACTTAAGGTGGGAGTTCAGTTATTTAGAATCACAGAATTGCTCCGCCACCATTTTATCGAAAATCCAGATTCCACAGCCTTCGATCTGATTTGTGAAGTGATTGATGATATGTGGGTGCGGTTGTTGCATCCGGTGATTGAAAAAGACATCAAGGAAAACTTACGCAAAGAAGCCGAAACATGGGCTTCTAAAGAAATATTTTCAGGGCTTAGAGTGTCGCTTCAAGAGAGTAAAAACAGAGGAAATCTGTTTGTGATTGATGCCTCTCCCAAGAAAAATGTTCTTATCGCAGCTGTTAGTGGGCAAGGTAATCTGCTTGGTGCTACTACTGAGAAAAAAAGGCCCGAGAAAAATGTATCTGCCAGCGAAAAACTACGCCAGTTTTACCAGCGCCATAAACCTATGCAGATTCTTTTAGTGGAAAATGAATCTGTAGAGATGGCAGAAAAATTGGTCGAAAAGTTAGTAAATCAGGAAAATTCGGTTGAAGTTATAAAAATTAAATCTGAACGCAAAAAGAAGTTACCTTCAGATTCAGAGTATATGGCTCAAAATTTTGCTTTCCTTGAGCCTGAAATGCTTCATTTGTATTCACTGGCTATTCTTCACCTCAAACCGGTAAATCTGGTATCTAAAATTGGTACTGCTTATTACCAGGTTCATCCAATGCAGGAAAGGTTGCCAGAGGAACAATTTATCGAAATAGCGGACAGGTTGCTCGTACAGGAGGAACTTGTAAAAGGAATCAGTATAAAGGAAATTCTGGATTCACCACTGGAAAAATTTAAATCCTTAAGCAGTGAAACACTTCAGGAGATAAAAAACAAGGAATCAGAGGGTCAGATTTTTACCAAAGATGACCTGCTGAAAGTAAAAGGTGTAAGTGAAACTGCTTTCAGAAACATTTCGGGTTTTATTGTGGTGCCAACCGCCGAAGCGCCACTTAACAGGACAACTGTTCATCCAGACAATTTTCCTGTAATAGATAGTATTAGCGATCAGCTCAATATATCTATTGACACTATTATGTCAAATCCAGACAAAATAAAATCATATGATGTTGATGATGCATCCGTAAAAGCTTATATCACCACAAAGCTTGTTTCACAGATAAAGGTCGGACAGCGTTTTGTTACCCAGGCTCCTCCAAAAATAAGAAGAAAGCTAAAGCTTAATGAAATTACAGAGGGTGTGGTTGTATCCGGACGCGTTACAAATGTAACACCTTTTGGTGTTTTTGTGAATATTAATGCTGTGTGTGATGGATTAATTCATATATCGCAATTAGCTGATGAATTTGTTGAAACACCTGACCAGGTGGTTTCAGTGGGTGATAAAATAGATGTGCGTATTCTTAAGGTTGATGTAAAAAAGAGAAGGATTTCGCTTTCTATGAAAAATCTTGGAAATAAAGCTCCTAAAGTTCGCCCATCCAAAGGACAGCTCGATAATCTTGCCGATTTCTTCAAAAACAGATAATCGCTCAGGGTGTCACTTCAAAACTATCTGTTACAAAAAGCGCAGCACTTAGGATAAACCGTCTGCGACTTTTTGTGATTTCCCTGGTGATTATTCCATGCTTGCGACAGAGTGTTTCAAATGCCTTAAAGGCACTCATCCTTGATCTGGAAGTAAACGCTTTGGGGCTGCCAAATGCTCTCTCTGAATAGTACAGCACAATCTGCTTAATAAGTGTCTTCTCTTCAGGTAAAAAACCTTCCCAGTTTTTGGGATCAAAAAGATCCATTCTGTTATCTATTGCCATTAGAAGGTCCGGGTGCCTTAGAATTGCTTTTAGTACCCGATCATTGTTCATGCTGGCTGCTTTAGAATCGGATAAATAGTATTCAGCATGGCTTGAGAGGCTTGTTATAGTGGTTAGGATGTATTTGTCGCTCAATACAAAATTGAGGAAACCAGAGTAAGCTGCCGCAATTGTAGGGGAGGAGTTGAGGAATAATGGGTTCCAGAAAAAGGAATGTAAAAGGTGTTTAGCTGTTGAGGAATAATCTCGAGCAGTAAGGGGTGCTAATTTTCGTGGCAGAGACGATGAGAGATCACCAGGTATGAAGCTTTTGGTTCTATGGAGTTGAAAAAGGTTAGCTGAATGATTTATGGTCGGAAACGATTTGGTTAGAGCATCTTTAAGACACTCTGTGATATGGCTATAAATGGAAACCGGAAGCATTTAACTTATCTACAACAATGAAAGTGAGGAGCGTTATTCTGTACTATCAGGAAATAGTGGTTTTCTCTACTTCTTTCCATAAGTTTTCCAGATCGTAATACTCTCTTATCTCAGGGAGCATAATGTGTACTACTACATCAGTGTAATCGATAAGTACCCAACGCCCATCCTGCACCCCTTCCTGATGCCAGGGGTAAGTGTGTTTAGCCTTTAGCTCTTTAAGTACACTTTCAGCAATAGCTTTAGTGTGTGAAGTGTTGTCTGCCTGGCACACTATGAACCAATCAGAGGAGGTACCGGGAACAGATTGAAGGTTAATAATTGTGATTTTCTCTGCAAGTCTTTCCTGAAGGTTTTCGGTAATTATATCGACAAGCTGCTTTCCCTCAAGTGGTTTGTGATTATTCACTTTATTCTTTCCTTGTAATCTGGTCCTAAAACAACGGTAACGTCATATGAATTGTCATTATTATCGCGTAACAGTACTACGTTTTCTGTACCAAGAGCAGAGGCAACTTCATTCGCGACTTTCATATCAAGAGTTCTTGAGATCACCATGGTAAAGGGATAGTTCCAGGTTTTTGCATTGTCGATATTTTTCACATCAAACTGTTTAGAACGCAAATACTCCGCCATTCTGTTTGCAGCCCCCTCTATACCACACCCATTGAGAACCTCAATACTACCGATATGTGGAATCTGCAGTGGCTCCCTTTTAATCTCTCGTTGAAAATCTGGCTGAGGTGGTTCTGTGCTGGTTTTACCTGCCAGAATTGCACTGCCAATAATTGCAAGAAAGAGAAGAAAAAGGAAAAAGTTAGGCATAAAAGGAACCCAATCTTTTGCAACCGCAGTAGAAATTATTTTTCTATATTAATAATTGTTGGCTCATGGTTTTCGATCTCTTCGGGAGAAAGCATGGCGTAGGAGAGAATCATAATGTTATCACCAACCATTCCCAATCGGGCTGCAGGACCATTAAGTTCTACTTTACCCGATCCTCTTTCACCCTTTATTACATACGTGGTAAGTCTCGTCCCGGTATTTACATTGAGAACGTGAACTTCTTCATTGGCAAGAATACCTGATCGTTCCAGATAGTCCTCATCAATTGTAATACTTCCTTCGTAATGGAGGTTAACTCCGGTAATACGCACATCTCTGATTTTACTGTAAAGAAACATCCTGAACATAAAATGAAACCTGACCTTGAAAATTACACCACTTTAGCCTGCCAGCTGCTACAGCGCACACTGGCAAATTTAAAAATCAATTAATGAAAATACATTTTTTCAGGCTCTGGTATGAGGAAAAAAGGAGCTAAAGTGATCTTCGGTTGTTTTCACATCCCCCTCACTCATACACGTGTTCAAAGCTTAAACAACATGTAAGAGCGAGGGTGGAGCGTTAATTAGAACGTGTTAGTTTCTGAATCTGATCCCGTACTTTGGCAGCCTCTTCATATTTCTCCTCATCTATAGCTCTTTTTAGCTGGCGCTGGAGAGTCTCAAGAGGTGTAATATTTGCAAGCTCCTCTTCAATCTGGGCCTCTGACTGCTCCTCCATCTGAGTCTCATCAGGTATTATAATTCCGGCTTCTTCCATCACTTTATCTGATACATAGATTGGTGAGGAGAACCGTAGTGCCATCGCAATGGCATCACTGGGCCGGGAATCTACTTCGATAGTTTCACCATTGTTTTCAATGATAAGCTTGGCATAGAACGTCTCATCAACCAAATCACATATTTCTGTTTTAATTAACTTAGATCCCGTTTTCTCAAGGATGTTTTTGGTCAGATCATGGGTAAGTGGTCTTGGAAATGAAACCTGATTAAGCTGAATTGCTATGGACTGCGCCTCAAGCTGTCCAATAGAGATCGGCAAGGTTCTGCTATCGGAAGAACCCTTAAGCAGGATCACAAACTCTTTACCCATGTTTACCAGAAATGTGTTTGCAACTTCAACTAAAATCATTTGAAAGTAACTCCTTAAGAGTGTAGATTACATGCACTTACTTTTCCATAAGGATGTGCCTTCAATTAATACTACGACTGTTATCCTGCAGATATTGAACTCCAAACAGGTTTCTGTAGTACCATTTTTACTGAAGAGGCTCCACCTCTATAGTTTCATTTCTATCGGGCCCGATAGAAATAATTAGTGCCGGTACATCGTAGCAAAGTTGTTGTAACCTTCTTACGTATGCTTTTGCGTTGTCCGGGAGATCATCAAAGGACTTACAGCCCCCAAGCTCACATCTCCAACCCGGCATCGATTCATAAACTGGGATAACATTTTCAATGTCGCGGGAATAGGAGGGGAACTGTTGGCATTTTGTACCGTTGATCTCATAATGGGTACAGATTTTAATTTCATCAAAATCGTTTAATACATCCAGTTTGGTGAGCGCTATACGGGTTATTCCGTTTATCTGGATTGATTTTCTTACCATTACACTATCAAACCACCCACAGCGCCTTGGGCGTCCTGTTGTGGAACCAAACTCCCCACCGGCGACTCTTAATTTTTCACCATTTTCACAATTTAACTCTGTAGGGAAGGGACCATTTCCTACGCGTGTGGTATAACTTTTCACTATTCCGATAACGTGATCTATTGCACCGGGGCCAATTCCTGAGCCGGAGCAGGCGCTTCCTGAAATAGTGTTTGACGATGTGACAAAAGGATAGGTGCCGTGGTCGAGGTCTAAAAAAGCTCCCTGCGCACCTTCAAACAGGAGTGCTTTTTTTTGCCGGTATGCTTCAAAAATAAGGTGAGAGGTGTCGGCAATGAACGGAAGCATTCTGTCTCTGATTACTTTGAATTCTTTGAGCGTAGTGTTGAGATCGATATCCAGGGTGCCGTTATAAATCTGTTCAATAATCTGCTTCTTGTTTTCGAAGTTCTTACTGAATTTTTCACAAAAATAATCCCAATCGTGTAGGTCACCTACCCGTAACCCGGTTCTGGAAGCCTTATCTGCATAGGCCGGACCGATACCGCGGCAGGTTGTACCGATTTTTGATTTCCCCATACTGGATTCTACAGCCTGATCCTGTGCTTTGTGGTAGGGGAGCACCAAATGGGCAAGATCTGATACATAAAGGCGGTTTTCGACACTTAATCCACCAGTTTTAAGCTCGTCTATCTCCAGGAGAAACTGCTGGGCATCAAAGACGACGCCGTTGGCCACAACGCAAACTTTATTTGGATTGATAATACCTGAGGGGACCATATGGAAGACAAATTTTTTTCCTTCAGCGATAACAGTGTGGCCTGCATTGGCACCACCCTGAAATCGGATTATTACATCCGAGCGCTCGGTGAGGTAATCTATTACTTTGGCTTTTCCTTCATCACCCCATTGGGTTCCGACTATTACTGCATTTGGCATGATTTTACCCTAAAACATAGTTTGAACAAATTGTTTGCGAAACTTTTTAAATTAACTCAAGTCTCAATGATAGTCAATCAGATACCGTTTATTATTTTGTGTGTCTATGAAAGAGAGCTCTATGTTTAATCCACAGAACCCACTTATTATTCAAAGCAACAGTACGATTCTACTGGAGGTGAATAATCCCCTCTTTGTAGACGCACGAAACGCTATAAGCCAGTTCGCTCATCTGGATAAGAGTCCGGAGTATATTCATACCTATACCATAACAGCACTTTCGCTTTGGAATGCTGCTGCACTGGGACTCACATCAGATGAGGTGCTCAAACGCCTTGAAGCCTATTCAAAATACCCTCTGCCTCAGAATGTCGCTCAAGATATTTCTGAATTAATGGGGCGTTTTGGTAAAATTACCCTTGAGAGTGTTTCTGAGGGGTTGGCTATCTGCTCACAGGATACCCAGATGCTGCAAAATCTCTGCAAGCATCCGATGGTAAAACCTCTGCTGGGGAAAGCACATAACCAAAACAGCTTTCTCGTGCCGGCTCAAAACCGTGGCTTGCTTAAGCAGGTGCTTATAAGCATCGGCTACCCGGCCCACGATAAAGCTGGCTATGTTGATGGTGATCCATTTCCCATAGATCTGCGGAGTGAGACTAAAGGTGGAGAGCCGTTTAATGTACGTACCTATCAGCATCAGGCCGCCGAAAATTTTATCGGTAATAAAGAGTCGCCCGGTGGAAGCGGGGTGGTGGTGCTTCCCTGTGGTGCCGGAAAAACCATCGTGGGCATTTTGGCCATGAGTCTTCTGAAACGAAGAACTCTTATATTGGTCACCAATGTTACAGCTGCTCGTCAGTGGCGACGGGAAATACTCGATAAAACAACTATCGACGAAAAAGATATCGGTGAATACAGCGGAGAGTTAAAAGAGATCAAGCCGGTAACGTTAGCCACCTATCAAATTCTTACCTATCGCAGAAAGAAAAGCGACATTTTCGTTCATTATGACATCTTTAACTCTGAAAACTGGGGGTTGATCCTGTATGATGAGGTGCATCTGTTACCCGCACCCATATTTAAATTTACCGCCGACATTCAGGCAAGGAGGCGCTTAGGGCTTACTGCAACTCTTATAAGGGAGGATGGGCATGAAAACGATGTTTTTACACTCATCGGGCCCAAGAAATTTGATATGCCCTGGAAAGATCTCGAGAAGCAGGGCTGGATTGCATGTGCAACATGTGTGGAGATCAGAATTGATCTGCCTGCAGCTGAAAAGATGCGTTTTCTCTCACTTACTCCAAAGCAGCAAATTAGACTCGCCTACGAAAACCCCAACAAACTCGATGTAATAGAGGAGTTGATTGAAACACATAAAGAAGACCAGGTGCTTATAATCGGTCAGTATATCTCACAGCTGGAGCAGGTTGCTACTCGTTTCAACACGGCAATAATCACCGGTGCTACTCCAAACAAAAAAAGAGAAGAGCTGTTCAACGCGTTTCGCGCAGGGGAGATAAAGGTACTTGTTCTTTCAAAAGTAGGAAACTTTGCAATTGATCTGCCCGATGCGAATATCGCGATTCAGATATCTGGCTCTTTTGGGTCCAGACAGGAGGAGGCTCAAAGGCTGGGACGAATTCTAAGGCCTAAGAAAAAAGGTGAGCAGGCAACCTTCTACTCGATTGTAACCCGTGAATCAAAGGAGTTGGATTTTGCAATGAACAGACAACTTTTTCTAACCGAACAGGGCTACTCTTATGAAATTCAATACAGGGAGAGCGATAATTAAGTGCTGGCAGAAGGTTTGTGAGAAGCCTTCTGTGTACTTTCAAAAAACTTGACCGCCTCTTCAACCAAAGACATATCAACGCAGGTGTTATGGCAGGGACCATAAGGCCTGTCATTGATCACTCCGTATACAGGAATAGGGTAGGCATCTAGAATACCAAGTGTCAGATCTCTTTCGCATGCTACAGCTATAATACCGTCAGGCCTGAATTGAACTATTCTGCGCCTTGCAAGAGTGCCGCCGTTTACGACTTCAATTTTTATACCGTGTTTTTGCCCCAGCTCAACAAGACTGCCCACATGGCACCGAGCGCAGTTTATACAATTATTTATATCGTTGGTGATTTTTCTGTTACAAACATCAATCTGAAGACAATGAGGCAGCAAAATAAGAACGCGTTCTCCTCTGATCCGTTTTGACTGTGCCAGCGTAAGGGCGTTGTTTACCTTAACAAAAGATACTCTCAGTGTGTTGCGGTTGACTCTGAGCATCTCTCCGATAAAAATGGCTATGGGAAAAAGAAGTCTTACTGTTACAGACTTTTTTCTATGGGGATACAGAAGGTCAATACCACTGAGAGCAGTAATGGTAATAAGGCTCAGTCCGCCTGAAGGGATAAGAAACATAAGAGAAAAGAGTGCGATCGTTACGGAATTTAAGACAGGGTTAATTGTCTGCAGGCGCGGCTGAATAAGGTATAGAATCAAAAACAGGACCGCTGCATACGTGATAAGCGATGCCCAGCAAAATCCCAGAAAAGGCAGCTTTCTCCAGGCTCTGCGCCAGGCAGACTCGTTACCAATTGCCTGGCGATTTAGAATAGCAGTTTGATTTTGTTCCATTATTGAACGTTTTCAACCCCTTTGACTTCAGGAATTTTTTTGATAAGGTATCGTTCTACTCCCATTTTTAGGGTCATAGCAGCACCCGGACATCCTGCACAAGCGCCCTTGAGTCGTACTTTTACAATCCCTTCTTCAGTAACATCCACTAATTCAATGTCTCCACCATCGGCCTGTAGATTTGGACGAATCTCTTCAATTACTTCCTGAACCCTTTCTTTCATCTCAGATCCCTTCATTCAAAGTTTTAAAGACTTAGGCAATAAAATAATTACTTTTTTTTACTCCAAACAGAATTAACTGATATTTTCTGCAGCCTTAGGGTCATCTGTTTTTGATCGGTCGGCGAACTGGATATCATAGAGGTATCGGTAGCGCCCATCTAAGCCCAGTAGTTCTTTGTGAGTACCACTTTCAACAATCTTGCCATTATCGAGTACAAGAATGCGGTCAGCATGTTGAATTGTAGAGAGACGGTGAGCAACGACAAGAGCAGTCCTGTGTTGCATAAGGTTATTTATTGCAGATTGTACCAGACGCTCAGATTCGGTATCCAGGGCCGAGGTTGCTTCATCAAGAATAAGGATGTCGGGGTTTTTCAAAAGGGCTCTTGCGATTGAGAGCCTTTGACGCTGTCCACCGGAAAGCATTACTCCACGTTCACCGATAATAGTATCCATACCCTTTGGAAGCTTTTCGATGAAATCCATTGCATTAGCGGCTTTGGCTGCATTTAATACCTCTTCATCGGCAGCATCAGGTAAACCGTAGGCAATGTTGTTAAAAATTGTATCGTTAAACAGAACTGTTTCCTGGGATACAATGCCAAAAAGTTCTCTTAACATGGAGAGGTCGAAATCCCTTATATCTTTTCCGTCTATGGAAATTGAGCCTCCGGTGACATCATAAAAACGTGGTAACAGATCAAGAATCGTTGTTTTACCACTTCCACTTGATCCAACGAGTGCAATTATGGAGTTCTTTTTCATACAAAAGTTAATATTGTAGAGTACCTGTTCTTCACTGCCCGGATAGGTAAAGTCAACATTTTTGAAGCAGATTTCATTGTTAAAGGAGATCTGTTTGTCTTCGGTAACGGTTCCTACTGCTTCTGTATCTTTATCCAGAACAGTAAAAACTCTTTGTGCAGCCGCAAAACCCTTTTGTAAGACATTGTTAACTTTGCTGAGAGCTTTAAGGGGCGTAAAGGTAGAAAACAGGAAAATCAGGAATCGTACAAAGTCGTCTGCCCCAAAGTCGCCGCCGGTTAAAACCTGACTTCCGCCATACCATAGCAGAATGACTACTACTACCACCCCAAGAACTTCAGTAAGTGGGCTTGAGATGGCACTTATATATACTGAACGCATTGAGTGATGAACGTAGCGACTGTTCTTGTCAATGAATTTTTGTGATTCTTTGTTGTGCATATTAAACATTTTAACGGCACGAACTCCGTGGACTGTTTCGTTGAGTATAGAGACCAGTCCCGACATTTGTTCAAGAACCCGCTTGCTTCTTCTTCGAACAGCCTTGCCGATGTAGGCAATAGTAAAACCAAGGATTGGAAAGATGATAAAAACTGCCAGTGTAAGGCGAACGTTAATAATGAAAAGGGCAGAGATAAAGAAAATAACTCGTATCGGTTCAATGAAAAGTTTGTCAAAAGTGCCGGTCATAGAGGCATTGATACTTGCGATGTCGTTGAGTGTAAGGGATATTATGTCACCGGATTTAGACCGGTCGTAATAGGTAACCGGAAGTTTTAGGGCATGAGTATAGAGTTCATTTTGCATGTCACGCACGACAAATAGATTCAGGCGTGACATAACAATGGTTTTTAGATAGAGAAAGATGTTTTTGAATAGAAAAGAAGCAGCCATTATGGCGCAAACAAGTTTTAAAGAGTCGAGCGGGTTGTTTTGCTGAATTAATCGGTGGGTATAATATTTTAAGATCTCATTTAAATTGGCGAGATTAAAATCAGGCCTGGTCATCGCCGATTCTTCTGGATTAAAAAGTGTCTCTACCAGTGATGCACTGAACCATAACGATAAGGCTTCAGATGCAACGACTAAAAGGGAGAGAAGCATGGAGCATGCAATAAAAATTCGGTACCTCCAGAGGTACCGAAACATCCTGTTGTATAACCTGGTACTTTTCATGCTACTGTTTTTCCGGGGTGATTCACTCTATACTTTAAGGTAGAGAGTAAATAGGGGGTGTTTTATTCTTTCTCTCTGTAATCCCATATCAAAATAGAGCCACAGCTTTCGCAAAGAATTATCTTGTGCCCTTTTTTGATTTCGTTATAAAGCTGCGGTTCGAGTATTTTAAAACAAACTGTGCAGTTCTTGGACTCAGCAATTAAGCTCAGTGCTTTTCCGGTTTTGCGCTTTTTTCGAATATTGTCATACACCCTGAGAACCTGTTTTGAAATCTTAGGCTCAATTTCTTCTCTCTCTTTGGTGATTTCAGCAATAACGGAATCTATTGCATCAATTTTACTTTGAAGCTCTTGTATTTTGGGTAAATTTTCACCTTTAATCGTTTCCAGCTCTTGTTGCGTTTCATTTACCGCAGCATTTAAAACCTCGATTTCCTCTGTAAGGTTGGCTTTTTTTGCTTCAGCATTTGAAACGCTGTTTTTCTGCGATTCGATTTGTGAATGAATGGCATCGTACTCACGGTTGGTTTTGATAAAGCTCAATCTTTCCTGGCTTTGTTCCAGCGCACTTTGGGCTTCCTTGATTTGCTGGTCGATTTCATCGAACTGTGCCTTGGCTTTATTTAGACGCTCCTGAGCAGAGTTATACGCCTCTTCTGCTCTGGTGATACCGCTTTTTAATTCTGAAACTGCTACAGGAAACTGCTCCTGGCCCATCTCCTGTTCCTTGATACGTAGATCAATTTCCTGCAACTGTATTAAATGCTTCAATTCCTCGTTCATAAAACCTCCGTGATATAGGGAAGTTGCAACCGCTGCTGAATAAAAAAAGCACTCCCAACAGGAAGTGCTTTTTTTATAATTTCAATATTTAGTTAAAAACTGTAGATGTCTGCGAACCAAGAACGGTTGCAAGGGACCCCCCCAAAGCTTTTGAAATTTTATGGGCCCACTAGGACTCGAACCTAGGACAAACGGATTATGAGTCCGCTACTCTAACCAACTGAGTTATGGGCCCTTGAAGTTTAAATATAATACAATCCACTTTTAAGAGCAATAAAGATATTGATTGTCGGGAATGTTTTTTGCATCTCAGTATCTAAAAGATGTGAAAGGGATAAGAATTTTAAAGAGATAAATATGCTTTTATGGCTGGTGATCTTTTTGCTGCTGGCAGCATTGGCTGCACTATTTGGTTTCACGGAAATAGCGGTCTCTTTTGCTCAGATCTCAAGAGCCCTCTTTTTTCTATTCATACTCTTATTAATTACCCTTTTGCTCGTAGCTCTGTTTTCTGCACCAGTAGCAGAGGATGGGCCAGGTACCAGTAACAAAACGGTACTTTTAGCTAAAATAAGATAAATGGTTATTTTCTTAAGCCTAACCAGAGTATATTTTTTTAAATCTGATTTTTTATTACTGTAGACCTACAACATCTGTATGGTGTTGTATCAAATTAAACTCAAGGAGTATGTATGGGTAGAGGAGATCGTAGATCACGTAAGGGGAAAATTTTTCGTAAAAGTTTTGGAAAGACCCGCCCCAGAAAAGAAAAAAATGAGCAGCAATCAAATAAGACTATTTCTCAGTCATAGTACTTTGCTGAAATGGTTACATCAGAGGCGATTCAGAGCAGTTCATTGAACTTTCTGAGTTCTGCCTCTATAATAAACGAGCAAAAAGAGTGCTTGCATATCAAAAATGATTGTTGCTAAAGAAAATCTTTTCTCCCCTCAAGTTGCACCCGCCCAAAAAAGAAGTACACCAATGGCCCGATAATGTTTATCAGTGAAATGAGCCTCCACCATAGTTTTCGACCTCTGATCTGAAAGGGCGATCTTTTGGTTATACTAATTTGGGCAAGTAGTAAAAGAGAAAGTTGCGCAGTTATCAGCAGGGCAATAGGTGTGCTATGTTTTTTAATTTCCCCTTTAGAGATAACTGATTTCATAAAGTTACTCCATGACTTGAGGTTCTAGTAGTAGAAAAAGGGAACCAAACACAAAAATTTGTAGTATCCAACCCACAAGTACTACCAGTACTGCTCGTAAGGTGCTGGTGTAATCAAGCGCCTGGCGGACTGCAATTACCATTGCCACAAGCATCCATAGAGATGCAATGAAAAAAACAGGGTCCCTGATTTCTGGAATAATTCCTAAAATACGAATAATTCCAGGGGAACTTGAGAAACCTATAGTTCTAAGCAGTTGCCCGTAGTCTGCTTCTGTTTGGGATTGAGGGAAAACTTTTGCGCCTAAGAGATAGGTGATTAATGCCCAGAGAAACCATCCTACCAAAGCTCCAAATGTAGTGCTAATTAACTCTATAGAGGTGATTTCGGCTACAGAACCTATTCCTGCTGCAATATTTGAGGCCACGATCACTATAATAGCCTGGCTTAATGAACTACGGTCAGCTTCTACTTCTTCATAAAGGTTTGGGTCCAGCCTTGCCGCACGAATAATTCTTGAAACAAAAAGATTCAAAACATTTACCTGGTGTTTGGGGTGGTATTTTTTTCTCTAATTAGTGCAAATAGTATGCCTTTGAACGTGAAGCCTTCTGATAACCTGAAGAAATAAGTCCTTAACCACCAAAGCCATCTAAGAAAAAACGGAGGGCATGGCAGGGGAATCACTCAGGCTCAGGGATGAAGTATAACACTGGTGTTTTTGTGTACTAGTGTTTAAATGGGAAATGTAAGGGGCATGACTGTCACTTGTTTGTGAATACTCTGAGAGTTGCCAGATCTGGGACGTTTCCATGGTTTCGCCTGGCTGAAGAGTTACATAGGGAGTATGGTATTCAAGCTCATTGAGCGCCTCACTTCTGGAGTGAGTGGTGTAGTTATACAATTCAACAAGTGAGTGTTCGGGATGTATAAGAGATTCAGGGTGTGGTTTAAAATGAATTATTAAAGATTGCGATTGGTTGAATGCAGCCATAAACCCTTTATCAGCAGGAATAAACGCTTTTGTCCACCTGCACTTTTTCTCCTTTTTCGGAGAAAGGGGGTCAAGGCAATAGAAACCCTGAGTGTGGGAAAAGTCACTCTTTTGTTCAAGCCTGCTGTTTGTGGCACAAAGGGTTCTTACTTTAGTGGGGTTATTTACAGGGACATAACATCTGGCAAACCCATCGAGCCGGGTATTGAGCCAAAGGTCCCATGATACAGCTTCATTTCTTATATTTTTCGCTCTTACCTTGAAAATTACCCTGTCCAGTTCATCAATATAAATGCTTTTAAGAAGCTGAACACCGCTGAATTCACTTTCCGGGCCCAGCATGAGAAGGTAGCGGTTAGTAATCTCAAGTATTTGGTAGTTACCATAGCACAGATAGGGGTCTGGTGGCCACTGAGCTTTTCTTCTAAGTCTTCTGGGGCTTTTGTCTTGTTGTGTCCACCAGCCGCTTTGAGGGCCCAGCCACACAATATGCCCGTTATAGGCTCTCCATCTGGCTTCAGGGGAAAAGGTTTTTTTGATCTTTGGGGGACTGTTCCATAAAGAGCTGTCTGCTTTTAAGATATTATTCATGCCTGCCAGTCTCAGTAATACTACCCGTCCCCCAAGATCAGCAAGAACTCCAACTTCCACATTCCCTGAAGAGAGTTTGATTAGCCTTTCAGCCATGAATTTCCCCTATAAGTGCAAGAAACCTGTTTAGAATAGCACAATATAGAAAATCGAGCGGTTTAGGGCAATACAAAAGCGTTGATATAGTAGGCCCGTTGTGAGATCAAATACAGAAATGTATTTAAATAGGGGACAATATGAGGGGCTAATGATTCGAAATATCAGTTAAATCGGCAGATGGTTTAAAAAAATCTGGGTGAAGTGTGAGGTTGGCATAGTAATTGTTTGTTTATATGGGTGAACGCTAATTATGACTTCGCCTGAAAGGAGAGAAAAATGAGGAGAAACGATGCTCCCGGGCGCATAAAGAAGGAAAAAAGAGTAGAAGAACAGAGAAAAAGGGCCATCCCTTTTCTTCGGGGCAGACCAGAACGGGAAACAGCAATAGGAGCAGATGACATTACAAATTTGGTGATAGCTCTGTATGCAAGTAAGTCCTTAGAGGAGTTCTTAAGGAAAACTTAAAGAGAGCGAGCGGTGAATGATCTGCCTAAAAAAGACCATTCACCGCTGGTTTCGCTCCCCCCTCAGCCCCTCGCTAGGTCATCCATCGTCTATCTGATGTCCCTTGTACCCCTTGTATCTGAAGTTCAAAATCATCGGGATTGCTTGCGTTTTGCTTTGCGGTTTCAAGGGTTATATGTTCATCCTGGTAAAGATGTAAAAGCGCCTGGTCAAATGATTGTGAACCGTAGGTAGTGTAGCCATCGCAGATCGCTGGCAAAATCATATGGTTCATTTCAGGCTTTTGGATATACTCTGCTATTGATGCATTGTTTATGAGAACTTCTGCTGCCGGAACACGTCCTGCCTTCTCTTTTTGGGGCAGCAGTCTTAAGGATACAACCCCAACAAGCACACTTGAGAGCACAAGTCGGATCTGGTCATGTTGATGTGGTGGGAAAAAGGATACTATACGGCTGATCGTTTCAACCGTATTCATTGTATGCAGGGTGCTTAATACCAGGTGGCCGGTGTCTGCTGCACTAAGAGCAGTCTCCATTGTTTCCTGATCTCTTATTTCTCCTATGAGCAAAATGTCGGGATCTTGTCTGAATGAGGCTCTAATCCCTTCGGCAAAATTGGCCGCATCAGTACCGATCTCTCGCTGGGCGATGATACTTCTTTTGTCCCTGTACAGAAACTCAATCGGGTCTTCAATAGTGATAATGTTAACAGAGGAAACTTCGTTGATATGGTTAATCATGGAAGCCAGAAGTGTGGATTTACCACTACCGGTCGTTCCGGTTACCAATATTAAACCCCGCTTTCTCATCGCCAGATCCAAAATGACCTCGGGTAAGGTTAATTCAGAGAACTGTGGCACAGTAGTTTTTATTGAACGGATAGCCATAGAGGCGGTACCTCTTTGTCTGAATGCGTTCACTCTGAATCTTCCAATACCTTTGATTCCAAGGGCAAAATCCAGCTCATTGGTGAGCTGAAAAGTATTGTATTTGTCGGCAGAAAGAACGGATTTAAGCATCTGCTCCATGTCGTCAGGAAGGATAGGGTCCATAGATGCTCTGAAAAGATTACCGTTCACTCTGTATACCGGAGCTGTCCCACACCGTAAGTGAAGGTCAGATGCTTCACGGTCAACCATAATTTTTAGCAGCGCGTTTAAGTTTATCATAGTCCCAACTCTATAAGCTTTCGAGGTGAATGAGTGAGAAGTTTTGAACCATTATTAACCACAACAACCATATCTTCAATACGTACCCCCCCCACTTCTTCTAAATATATTCCTGGTTCAATGGTAATGACACTATTTTCTGAAAGAACCGATTCATTTTCTGCTTTAATTCGTGGCTTTTCATGAATCCTTAGCCCCAAACCATGGCCAGTGGCATGGCCAAAAGCGCTTCCATATCCAGCCTCTTTAATGTGGTCGCGGGCTGCAGCATCTACAGCTTTGCACTCGGTTCCAGCCTTTACAGCTTCCCGTGCCTTTGCCTGAGCCTGGTAAACAACCGAATAAATCTTTTGCTGTTGATCATCTGCTTTGCCTGCCACAATTGCTCTGCTCATATCGGAACAGAAATTCTCTACAGTACAGCCAAAATCAAAAAGAATCAGATCGTTTGGGGCTAAACGACTCTTACCTGGTCTTCCGTGAGGCAGCGCTGTACGCTTGCCAAACAGAACAATAGTATCAAATGAGGGCTTTTCTGAGCCAAATTCACTACACAAACTATCAAGAGACTTTGCAAGCTCTATCTCGGTCATTCCCAGTCTGATTTTTGGTAAAACAGCTTCAAAGGCCCTGTCTCCTATTTGGGCTGCTTTCTGCATACTGCTTATCTCTTCAGGAAACTTAGTAACCGAAATAGTAAGCAGGTGCTCTGAAATGCTGACAAACCGAACCCCTTCGCAGGCCTTTTTAAGCTCTCTGTAATGGTCCATTGTAAGAACATTTGTCTGTATTCCGGCTACCGATCCCTTTTTTAAGTACTGTGAGAGAAATCGATAATTTTTATCTTTTATTTCTATGAATTCATAAAGGGGGTTATGCGCACAAAACTCCTGTGCAACACTTCTGTAACGAAAATCGGTGAAAAGATAACCTTTTTCCTGAGAAAGTAGCAAAGTAGCATTAGATGATCGAAAACCAGATATATACTCTATGTCGGTATTGTCGGTGATAAGTGCGTGGGATAAATTATCCCCGCTCATTAGTGCTCTCAGTTGCGATACTCTTGAATTCATAGAACTTACCTTTTTCAGGTGGATCGTTTTTTGGTCTTTTTAAGATTACGTTTATTTATCCTTACACCTGCAAGGGGACGAGTATCCTTAGTGGTTTTTCGTTTCTTTGCGGGTCTTTTCTTTTTCGTTTGTTTGGACAGATGACCTTCTATCGACAATGTTTCGTTTTTTTTTTGACTTTCAATCCCTTCTTCAGCCTGCCCCTGTTCAATGAGCTGTTTAACCTGCTTTGCCTTTGCGGTAAGCGATTCATTATCGGGGTCTTTTTCGATCAAACGATTATAAATGTGGTATGCTACCTTAGGTTGCCCCTGTTTAAGATAAATGTCAGCTAATGTTGGAGTCAGCACATGGTCTGGAATCGAGAATGGTTGATCTATCGATTGATTCTCCTCGGCGAATTGAGAGTAAGTTTCAATTGAATCCGTTTCTGTTTCGGTGCTGTTGGATGAATCCTCCGATATACTGTTTGCTTTTGCCCTATTTTTTTCAGCTGACTCTTCTGTTTTGCTTACTGTGTTTTTATTTATTTGGTTATCAGATTCTTTCGGTGGCTTAAGGTCATCAGCTATCGTCTCTTCAGTTTGAAATTCATCGGTATCGATCTGGTCTGAAACGGTGTTATCTTCCATTTGAGGCAGATCAGGCTCAGCAGTTTGCTCACTGTTATCGCCATTGTGCTCAGGTTGCGGCAGATCGCTTATGGTGTCTTGCTCACTGGTGATAGCGCCAGGATCTTGTGATGATTTACGATCATCCTCCAGCACCTCTTCAGTTTGAAATTCATCGGTATCGATCTGGTCTGAAAGGGTGCTATCTTCCATTTGAGGCAGATCAGGCTCCTCAGTTTGCTCACTGTTATCGCCATTGTACTCAGGTTGCGGCAGATCGCTTCTGGTGTCTTGCTCACTGGTGATAGCGCCAGGATCTTGTGATGATTTACGATCATCCTCCAGCATCTCTTCAGTTTGAAATTCATCGGTATCGATCTGGTCTGAAAGGGTGCTATCTTCCATTTGAGGCAGATCAGGCTCCTCAGTTTGCTCACTGTTATCGCCATTGTGCTCAGGTTGTGGCAGATCGCTTCTGGTGTCTTGCTCACTGGTAATAGCGCCAGGATCTTGTGATGATTTAGGATCATCCTCCAGCATCTCTTCAGTTTGAAATTCATCGGTATCGATCTGGTCTGAAAGGGTGCTATCTTCCATTTGAGGCAGATCAGGCTCCTCAGTTTGCTCACTGTTGTCGCCATTGTGCTCAGGTTGCGGCAGATCGCTTATGGTGTCTTGCTCACTGGTGATAGCGCCAGAATCTTGCGGTGGTTCATAGTTGCTGCCAATTATCTCTCTTGCCTCATCTTCAGTTTTACTGATAGGGTCTAAATCTGCTGGTTGGTTTGATACTTCACTTTCTGGTACGTAATGTATTGTATCCTGTTCATTGTCGTTTGACTGACTTCTCTGCTCAGGTGAAGGAACTGTATCAGAAAAAATTTCTTCAATTTTTCCCTTCACCTCTAAATCTTCATCTGTATCTTCTGTAGCCGGGGGGAGGGTACCAGACTCTGATAAGTCTTCATCAACAAACGCAAGCGTATCATCATTACTGTCATTCAGACTTGAATCACTGAAGTCATTACCATTTTGATTACTATCATCCAAATCTTCGAAAACGACGTCTTCATCATCGGTGATGCTGTCCACTGCAGGGGCAGGTTCACTACTTTGGGAGGCATTATCACTGCTGCGATCAAGTCCTTTGAGGTGTTGATCAATTACTTCACGGTCAAGCTGAATGGTCTCTTCCATATTGAGCTCCGGATCGAACATAGCGGGTTCGTTATCTTCATCCTGATCGCTAAAAGAGACTTCCGATTCAGATTCGTTTTGATCTTCCCGAATTAAATAAGCGGTGTCTAAAAAATTGGGGTCATCCTCTGTGCTTTGCTGTTCAAAATAAGTCGTTTCTTCATGATTGAAAGCATCGTTAGGCTCGTTTTCGTGACGGATCTCGTTATCATACTTTTCGGGAGTTTTTTCTCCCTTTTCCTGACCAAATAAGTTATCAATTTTTTCAGCGATATCATCACCGGATATACTTTTGGTTTCATCATCTGGACTGCTTTTAGTATCCTGGAACTGCTCAGATGTTTCTACCTCTCCACTTTCATCGTTACCTTGTGTTTGGTTTTCAAACATCTGATCGATTTTTTCTGAAACATCATTTCCGGAAATCGCTTGTTGCCCCTGGTCCTCAGAATTAGAGTCGTTGGCCAGCAGCTCATTTAAGTTCTGATCATCAGAAGTATCGGGAGTTTGTTTTTCCTGCTCAAACATCTGATCGATTTTTTCTGAAACATCATTTCCGGAAATCGCTTGTTGCTCCTGGTCCTCAGAATTAGAGTCATCGGCCAGCAGCTCATTTAAGTTCTGATCATCTGAAGTATCGGGAGTTTGTTTTTCCTGCTCAAACATCTGGTCTATTTTTTCTGAAACATCATTTCCGGAAATCGCTTGTTGCTCCTGGTCCTCAAATTTAGAGTCATCAGACACCAGCTCATTTAAGTTCTGATCATCGGAAGTATCGGGAGTTTGATTTTCCTGCTCAAACATCTGGTCTATTTTTTCTGAAACATCATTTCCGGATATCGCTTGTTGCTCCTGGTCCTCAGAATTAGAGTCATCGGCCAGCAGCTCGTTTAAGTTCTGATCATCTGAAGTATCCGGAGTTTGATTTTCCTGCTCAAACATCTGATCGATTTTTTCTGAAACATCACTTCCGGAAATTGCCTGTTGCCCCTGGTCCTCAGAGCTAGAATCATCAGTCAGCAGCTCGTTTAAGTTCTGATCATCTGAAGTATCCGGAGTTTGATTTTCCTGCTCAAACATCTGATCGATTTTTTCTGAAACATCATTTCCGGATATCGCTTGTTGCTCCTGGTCCTCAGAATTAGAGTCATCGGCCAGCAGCTCGTTTAAGTTCTGATCATCTGAAGCATTCGGAGTTTGATTTTCCTGCTCAAACATCTGGTCGATCTTTTCGGATACATCTTCACCAACTATCTCGTCACTCTCTGCAATTTCGAATTGGTCTGCTTGAGTATCCGGTTGGGTATGAGGTTGGGTATGAGGTTGGGTAGCCTGGTTCAGGTCCAATGTGGTAGCATCAAATGCAGAGTCACTTCCAGCTGAATCATCAGCAATAGGGTTAGGAATATCAATTTCAGATTCAACACTTTGTACATTGGAAGAGAGAACAGAAAGTTCTTCTGAAGACTGAGCGTTAGGTTTAAGTCCAAGAATATCAAACAGATCAGTTCTGCCTGTGGGCTTGTATTTAAAGCATAAAAGATTTATAGATTCATTGTCAGGATCGAGGTTGTGTAGAAGCCAGTAGAGGTCGCCTGCATTTTCTTTCATGTCCTGTTGCACATAAATGTCTGCTAACATTTTAATTGCAATTAGGTTTTTAGGATCTAAGATGCAGGCTTTTTGAAATTCCTGAAGGGCACTATTGTAGTTTCCCTGCTCGAGGTAGCATCTACCAAGGATTATTCTCCCGGTAACATATTCTGGATGAGCTTTTAACCCCTCAATACTCACTTCAATAGCGCGTTCGATTTCACCATTTTTTCTATATACATCTGCAAGCTGTGAAAATAGGCGTGAATTAGGGTTGTCCCTGAACTTCTGTTCCAGGGATTCTGTTGTTATCTCCTGAGACTGAACAGCCATCAATAGCCTCCATTAACCTGACCATATACTCTGAAGGGGCAAAATCATTCAGAGTAGTTTAAAAACGAATTTAGTAGTTCTCGAATATTCGAGTATTTAGTTATACTGTATTCTATATATAATGAAGCTTACTATGGTGCTGTAGAAAGATCAACAGCACTAAGCGATTCATAAACGAATTTTTTTGATAAGAGACGAAGTCGAGCACTCATCAACGAAAGAAACAATTCTTACCTGGCCGCCATTATTCTCTACCGTTTCCCTCTCGAGAATATCTTGTGAATAATCCCCGCCCTTAACATGTATGTCTGGTTTAATAATGTCCAGGAATGTGCGTGGGTCATCTTCCCTGAAAATAAAAGCAATATCGACCATTTTTAAAGATGCAATTAAAAATACCCGTTCCTCTTCGTCCTGAACAGGTCTTGAAGGACCTTTGAGTGTTTTTATTACATCATTGCAGTTGATGCCGACCAGAAGTAGGTCGCCCAAATCAGCAGCCTCATAGAGATACTTTACATGTCCTGCATGAACGAGATCAAAACAGCCGTTTGTAGTGACTATTTTTTTACCCGAGTCGCGAAAAGGTTTAAGATATTCTGCAATCTTGAAGTAATCTGCAAATATTAAAGGCTTTCTTTGCATCTTTTTGGTTTTTTCTTTTCAGGGTTTTTCTCTTTTTACTGTAGAAATATACCATCTGGGCACTTGCAGATCTAAATTTGTGTTGGGAAGTAAAATAAAAAGTAGTAATTTTTGCGAGAAAAAAGCAACGGGGATAAAAAAAAAGACAATACACATGTCAGCGAATTTCAAATTTGGCCAGCGTCTGGTGCATGCTGGCCAAAATTGAAATGCATAACCTGTAGCAGAAAAATGTACCTGTGCTTCTGAACTTTTTGAACTGAACTTACTTTAAAAAAGATGAAGTTCAGGACTTTGAGTTAGATGCATTGGAAATGATTCTATATGTTTGAGAAACCGACAGCTTAATTTTTTGGGCAATTTTTGTACCCGGCATACCCTCATTATACAACTTGAGGATTTCCTGGTTGCGGCTATCATACTTGTCCTCAACTGGTCCAATGTCATACTTCTTACGCATCTGGTGAACAGCCTGCCTGGTTATACCGAAAAGCTCTCCAATGGCTTTATCGGTTTTATACTTTTTTTGCAGCTTAATTAGCTGTGCTTTGCTAATTTTACGCACGTTTAGTAACCTCTTTCAGAAAGGTTGAAGTAATACTTATTATGTAAATATATCAAGTGCAACAAGACAATTACAACTTTTTATCATTTTTTTTTATGGAGTCATGTGATAAGGTGATTTAGGGGGCAAAATGGCACGGCCAAAGGGAGTCGAACCCCTAACCTTCTGATCCGTAGTCAGATGCTCTATCCAATTGAGCTATGGCCGCACAATTTTTTTTCCAGATAACCAATATAAATAATATTCGGTATCAAAGTCAAATTCGGTGTAATAATTATTCTGCTAGTATGAAGAATGGTTTTGGAAGCCCTGTTCTGGGTTTAGGCTAAAACAGGTTGACATATTTATAAACAGGTGTATAATCAAAGAAATGGGGTTGTGTGTTGGGTTAGTGGTCAGTGGTGTAGATAAGACAAAATTTGCAGTAACAGTTCTTTAGGGTATAGATTCTTTTGCGAAAAGATCAGGTGATTGAAACAACCAGGAGGAGAGATGAGGATTAAAAGCTGTTATCTAACCACTGGTCAGGTAGCAAGTCGTTTGAGGGTTTCAGTTTCAACGCTTAAAAGGTGGCTTGAAGTGCATGATTTGGCAATAGCTGAAAAACGAAACGCCAACGGTTGGCGACTTTTTTCGGAACTAGATGTGGAAAGGTTACGGCAACTTAAGCGGGAACTAAGAAAAAAGGGGCGGCGGTTTAGTGAAGCGACCCTTTTACCTGTTGAGTCCTTGGAAAAAAAAGATGGGCCTTCTAAATAAAAGACATATAATGGTTGTCATGATTTTGTTATTCTCTACGATATCTGCAGTGGGGCAGGGTACGGTTAAAAGAGGAAGGAATGAAGGTACAGCAAACATTCCAGCATCAAATGTACTTGGTAGTGGCAACGTAAATGTCTATACATCTTTTATCGGGGATCTGGTTTCAGAGGGTGTTAGTTCAAATGTTTCAGCAGGAGCATCGATAGGTGTTGCAGAGATGTTACAGCTTTCCTTCTCAGCTTCACTGGCTGACTTATCAAGAATTGGGCCGTTCGAGTCTACTTTACAAGTTACTTTGCCGGGTAATGATAGGTTTAAAATCTTTGGGACGGCACTTCTTCTCCAACTTTTTCTGTCTACAGAAGCAGATACTTTGGGAGAATCAGCGCGAGCTGATAAACCCGATTTCCACTCGTTTATAAGACCGGCGGTGATTTTTGATCTGGATTGGTTTGCTTTAAACAAATCGTTACCATTAAAAAACTACCTTATGTTTTCGTTTGTAGAAAATCAAAATATTCTTCATTTATATAACCAGGCTGTTATCAGTGCTGGTATTGAATGGAAAGGCTATAAAAACAGCTTTTTTGTTGACGGTAGATACAGTATATATAAAGAACGACGTATAAGAGGCTTTCATGGTGATAGGGGGTATAAACAAAGTCTGCTATGGATTGAGCCTGGGTGTAGGTTAAGAATAGCAAAAAATCTAAGAATTACAGTATCGGCCAGGTTACTATTAAGAGAAAATTTGAAACAAGAAACTTTGATACCTGTTACTTATAATAGGCTTGCAGTAGAAGTTGAAATTCCTCTTTTATTCAGAAAAACAAATACTGAAACTATTAGGAGTTTGATCTTTAAGGAAAAGCGGAAGAAAGAAAAGGAAAATGAAGTAGAAAAAATTTTAAAAGAGCAACAACACATTGAAGCTATGCTTCGGGATATTGTTATTGATTTACCAAAAGAAGATGACCATGAGGGTGAGATCCGCAAAAAGAGAAAAGAAATAATGCTAAAAATGGAAGAAATCAAAGAGAAGCTTCAAATTTTGGATTAGAAATATGGGAAAAAAAATTCATTACCATAAGAGTGTATTTCAAGGTGCTGCCATTTTTATAATGTTTTTTATTTGGTCGCATTGCTATGGACAGCCAGGAAGTGTAAGGGATAGAGGTGAATCCTATCTGGGGTGTCGCACATCAAATACCACAAGTTTTGGGGATATATGGCTCTCTTTTGGAGGGGTAGGCCATGTATGGGACAAGCACCCATCACTATTAGACAGTGTATCAAAAGACCAACTGAAGTGGTATTCAAACGCAAGATTCTTTCCTGAGTTCAGAGTACATGCCGGGCTGTTTAGTTTTGGTATGATAACGATTGAATCAAGGCCGGTTTCCTGGTCTTTGGAACCAGGCTGGGTATCGGGTGAACTGAAATTAACAATGCCCCAAAATGATCACCTCCGATTTGTTGGAATTGGTTATTCATTACGATATGCCCATCATTTCTGGGATGGCCCTCCCACAATAGGAGGGTACCGCGGATTTACACCAGAAGGATATATAACAGAAGGTGGAAGAATTGAAAACCGATTGCTTTTGGAATTAGATTTTCTCGCACACAAAGGGCGTTTGCCTATTAGATTTATTACTAATTTAGGGCTGAGGGTGCCAACGGATCGGGAGTTATGGTCATCTTCTCAACTGTTACTAGATGTGGGCGTAGTGTACAATGCTCATGCATATGATCTCTTTTTTCAGTATTCGCTTGAAGCGTTCAGGAATTTTCTTGAGCCCAAAGTATTTACTATGAATGATTCGCAAAAACACAGTAAACGGTGGCTTGTTTATTTTACAGAAAATATGAGCTACTTGTCCTTAGGTGGAAACGTAAGATTTCCAAAAGGTTCAATGTTTTCCATATCTATACCAATGCTTCTTAGTGTAAACCAGCAATCAAGTATAAGTATTCATCATCAGGAACTACTTGACAGAAAAAGTGGTGCTTTTCCTGATGAAGAAAAACGTGGAATAAGAGATCCCTTTGATCCATGGTTTGTGAAATGGAAGATTGTAACAACCGTTACTGTTCCGATCAGATTTAAAAGTAGTAATTCTGAATTAATCAGAAGTCATTTGTTATATCAAAACAGAAATAAACCGAACCGTATAAATTTTGATGAATTCATACGAGAACTAAATAAATAGCTGCTAGTAAAAGAGTTCTGTTTGGTGAGGAAAGAATGATAAAAATAAGAAATGAGCAACTGGCGTTAAAAAGTATCATTGTTTTAGCGCTTATTATGTTCTCGTTCACGTTCACAACGGTGGCTTATAGTGAGAATAGAGATAAATTCTTTTCAAACGAATTGATGGTAAGCAGAATGTTTGCTCATTATAATAAAGCAGACCAATTTGAAAAAAGCGTTGAAATGTTACAAGTAATCGTCGATGATATACAGTTGATAATAGATGCATATCCAAAAATTTTGGAAAGAGATGAAAGAATTCGCTTGGATGAAACGATAGCGATGGCAAAAAATAAGTTAAGGCAAAAAGAAAATAGTGTCAAAATAATTAGAAACGACATAGCCGAAGATTTAAAAATACTTCGGACGACAATCGTATCAAGGGTAAGTGAAACTAAATTAAAAGCCATTTTGGAAAAAAGTAATCATAAAAGAGTTGAAGAATTATTCAAGATAGAAAGAATGTTTCACAAACTCTGGATGGATCTTAAGGGGCAAATAGATAATCTTGGTATGAGTGCTGCAGGTTTTGATACGTCTAAGATAGAAATATTGGAGCCAACATCCACTGTAACATTTTACAAATATGGGATAAAAGAATTATCAATAAAATTAAGTCGCATTAAAGAAGGTATCATTAATAATGGCTCTGATGAAAAAGTAGGTAAGATGTATGACACGGAAGTGGTAAATCTTACTCATTATCTTGAAAAAAGTAAATATACGGCAGCTAAAATTAAAATCAAGGAGATAAATAATAGTTATAAAATAAGTGAAGAAAAAATAGATAGAATGCATATTAAACTACTGTATAAAACTGGGAAAAAATCAGATGCTTTGTTGGAACTTGAATCATTTAGAGCTGGCCCTTTTAAAAGACTTTATACTATAAAATGCCAGTACGCTTTGGGGCATTATGAGAAGGTATGGGACCAGGAATTAGAATCAGAAATAGATAATATCAATGCTGAGGAACTTAATGAAGTAATTTATCTAATGATTGAAAGTGGAATAAAGCTTGGGTATAAATCGCCAAGATTTGCACACCTTGCATCACTTGTAGATAAAGACGCTTCTTATTCTTTGCATGTGATGCATGCGTTAGGGCGATACTATTTGAATAGCAATGATATTATTATGGCAAAAGATGTCATGTATAATGCTATAAACAGTAGCAAAAAGGATCTGATAGATAATAAAGCAGCAAAAAATATTCAAATAAATCTTGCAGAGCTCGCTTATGAAGCAGGGGAATACCAAAAAGCGTTAGGGATCTATTTTTCACTTCTTAGAAATCAGTATAATATTGATAGAATACTGTTTGGTATAGCCTGGTGTTATTATAAAATGGGGCATCGTGAACATGCTCAAAAAGTTTTTAGGCAGGTATTGAATCAAAAACCCGATTCCCACTATGCAGTCAATGCTGCCTTTTATATGGCTAAACACTTATATGGTAACGCTTTAGAAGAGTGGGATATGGTGCTGAGTATAAATGCAGAAGAACAGAGAATCACTAAGTTTATTAAAGATATTGAAATGAGAAAAGGTGATTTTGTCGGAACCGAACAAGAGAAAAAAATCATTGCAGCAACTGAAAAGTTGCTGCAGCTAAAATCAAAACTTAAAGAGCAAAAAAATTCAGGCGTTGTAGATACTATGTTTACTCATTCATTAAAGGTAATAGAATTTATTAATAGGCACTACTCGATTGGAGCATTTCAGCAAGCTTATTTAGATCTGGATGAAGTGTACCTGTTAAAAAAAATCGATTCTCTTGAAACTGTTATGAAAAAGAAAAACTCATACAGAAGTGAGGCGCTCAATTTTTATGGGGAAAACAAAAAGATCCAAGAAATTGTTAATCGGGCCAATGTTTTAAAAACGGATATATTGCTAAAAAAGCATAGATGGGAAATGGATTATATAGACTTGCAAAAAACAAAACATGCAAACAGTACCGGTAGTAGTGAAGATGAAGTAAAAATTAGTAATAACATTATAGATTCACTATTGCAATTAGAACATGAAAAAAGAGAAAAAGCTATATCTTCAATTGAAAAGCAGATTAATAAAGTTATAAATAGTGGTATAACTATGAACGATAAAGCTTATTTCAGATATCATTTGGGAGAAATGTACTATTCACGAAACAACATCCAGTACGAGATAGAATACGAAAAATACGAACAGGCTATGAAAATATATGAAGAACAACAAAATAGTAAGGATAGGGCTATAAATCCAGAAGACCATACTATACCACAAAAGCCCAAAATAAGTCACGAGCAAAGTATAAAAGAATTTAAAAAAGCCATTGAGATAAATGCTTGTGAGCAGGTATCTGCTGCTGCATCCTATAGTCTGGCATGGTGTTATAATGATCTTGATATGATTGATAGTGCCTATAAATACATGAAAAAAGTCGCTGAAAAATTTTACAATAGCCAGTATGCACCGCAAGCTTTGATGTATTGTGGGGAACATAGTTTTGATATTGGCAGGCTTGATGCAGCAGCACGCTACTACAGGGCTGTTTTAAACTATCATGAAAGTGAATGGTTTGATAAAGCACTTTATAAATTAGCATGGACACAGTACAGGTTAGCTTATCCTAAGCAGGCGATTAGTACATTTCTTGCGTTGGTTGATCTTGGAGATATGGAAAGTATGGAAGCTTTGCTTCAGAGTGAGGCTCTTGATTACGTTGCAATTAGTTTAAGTGAAATTGATATGGTTGGTGAATCAGGAGTCAGAAGAGCAGTAAATTTTGCAAAGAGAATGAAAAACCATAAAAGAGGCCATGAAATTCTCCACAGGCTTGCTAATGTCTATAGAGAACAAGGAAGATATGAACTATCCAACAAAACCTATACTGAAATATTGGAGCATTTTCCTGCATATCAGAAAAATCATATCATAAGAAAAGAACTGCTTGAAATAAAAAAGAGGAATTTAGAGTATAACGAGTCTGCTAAATTGATGATGAATTATTATGAGATGTATAATAGATATAGCACTTGGGCAAAGGAACAGAATGACATTGAAGTAGTAACAGAAGCAGACAGTATTGCCTCAGACATGTTATTTAACGCTGCTAATCAGTTTCATCATCTGGCGCTGCAAAATAATATGGAAATGCATTATAAAGAAGCATTAAAGGCATACAGAAGATACAATGAGAAGTATTCAAATAGTCGATTTTCAGATGAAAGCCACTATAACATTGCAGAAATTTACTTTTCTATTGGCGAGTATAAAAAAGCAGCTTTAGAGTATATTGAAGTTTCAAGACAAAAGACAAATTCTCAGTATAGCGAAACAGCTGCATGGAATGCAATAGTTGCATCGCAGAATTATCTAAGGGATTTAGAGGAGAAATAGATAGTGAAAAGGACACTGTATCTCTTGGTACTAATTCACACTCTCTTTAGGTGTGCTGCTGTAAATACTTTTGAAAGTGATAATTTAAATAAAAGTGATAAAGTAAAGGAAACGATAATTACAGATAAAGAAGGTAGTCGCCAAAGCAAGAATCTGAAAACAGACACGCTAGATAAATTTCATAAGAACAAGCTTTTGGATGCAGAAAAAATGGTAATGGAAGCTTGTGCTAATTATTTACATCTTTATCCATCCAGCCCCAAAAGATCTGAGGTTTTAGAGATAAAAGCAAATATGTTATACAATAGGGGGCGTTTTGGTGAAAGTAGAAAGATATATCAGAAGATAATTTTAGAGTTTCCGGAGGAAAACGATATTGCCATAAGAATGACTGCTCAATCATATTATGAAGAAGAAAAGTACGATTCAGCACAATTATGGTACGGTAAGTTAATTAAGGAAGCAACCGGGAGTGAAACTAAAAGAGATGCACAATTAAGGATGGCACAAACTCTATTCAGAGTTGCTGAGCAGTATGAAAAAGAAGAAAGATATAGGGATGCAGCAGTACAATATAAAAGAGCCGCCAGGGAATTTCCGGAAACAGAAATTGCTGATGTCTCTCTTTTTAACACTGCTTTAATGTATGAAAAACTCTCGCAACTCTTGCGTGCAATAAAAACTCTCCAAAATCTTATCGTAAACTATGAAAACTCTGCAATGATTCCAGGAGCTAAATTCAGAATCGGTTTGAATTTTGAAAAATTAGAGCGGTGGGATGATGCTGCCGAAATATATTTACAATTAGTTTCAAATCATCAGGATTCTGAGCTTGCCGCAAATGCTATGTTGAATGCAGCATATTGTTTCGAACAGAGTAACCGGTTGCTGGAAGCGGCAGCAACATTTGAAAGAAAAGCCATTGTCTTTCACTCAAGTGATAATGCCCCCGATGTTCTTTTTAGGGCTGCTGATTTATATGGCCAAATAGGAGACTGGGAAAGTGCTTCAAGAGTTTCTGAAAAATTTACAAAACGTTTTGGTAGTGGAGATAATCGTTTAGTTCAGGCTCATTGTTTGGTTGGCATATCCCTGAAGAATCAAGGAAAGAAAGAGATGGCAATTCAACAACTTTTGACAGCTGTTGAAAGTTTATCAAAGATAGAAAAACCAGATGATAATAGTGTTTATTACGCCGCAAAATCATTATTCACTATTGCTCAAATCTACAAAGAAAATATGTCACAGATAGAACTAGTGCTTCCTGAAAGGGAATATAGAGAAAGAATAACTCGAAAATATGATTATCTGCACAAAGCAATAGATTATTATACGGAAGTAATTCAATTGGGACTTCTTGAATGGACCACAAAGAGCCTTTACCAGATTGGTGAAACTTACGAGGTGTTTGCGGAAGGTCTTTTCAATCAAGAGCGACCATCAAATGTCGACCTAAATAAACAAATCGCCCTTGAACTTGGTATAGTAGAAGCAATTGAAAGATATTCTGTAGAACAAGCTCTCTATTATCACCAACAAAATGTAGAACTTGGTATAAAGCAGTTTATTGAAGATGAATACATATCGGCGTCTAATAAGAAATTGACTTTACTGCCAATGATTGCAGCTAATCAATATTTATCACTTGCGGATATAGCACTAACTATGAAAAGCGCAGAAGGTCTTCAAGGTCCCAGGCTGATTGCAAAAAAACTAGATATACTGCAAAAAGTAACACCACTTCAAAAAAACGCTATAAACCTTTTCTTAAAAACACTTGAACTTGGAAGCAGATATAAACAGTTTGATAATAGTTATTTTGAAGCTGGAAAAAAGATTTTAGAAACTTCATTAACTTTAGGTGACAGTTATTATGAAGTTATTAATATAGCACGCCAGGCCCCTGTGCCCAAAGGTTTAGATGAATATGAACGATTAATTTATAAAACGAGACTTCTTTCCCAAACTGAAGATTATAAAGAAGAAGCTGTAGAGTCGTATCTATATGGGTTAAAAATAGCGCAGGCCTACAATTTAGAAGAGAGCGAAACAACAATTCCAAAGGAAAGGATTGCGCAATTACAGTTTGAGTGGGCTCGTAGCTATGATTTACTCTATCAAACAATAAAAACGGATCCGCCAATCCCTTCAAATATATCTGTACATGAAAAAGATAACTACAGAGGAAAATTTGAAGAGCTTGGGAAGCAACTAAGAAGAGAGATGATAAAAAATTATGAACGTGTCTTGGAATTTGAACAAAAAGGATATACGGCCGGTGAGTATGTCAGGCATGCATATGTTAGACTCTTTCAGAAAAGCAAAGAAATATACGGAATAAAAAAAGATACGATAATAGTCAGAACAATGTCTTCGGGAAGACGGTGGCGAGTTAAAAGGGGAATGGCCAAAGAGAATGCTGAGAGGTGGTATGAAAGAAGTTTTGATGATAGCGGCTGGAAGGAGCCAAAGAGAGTTGAAGTGTTGGACCAGGACCATTCAATGCTTAGAAATGCTTCAGAAACGGCAATGTGGATCGACGAGGAGAACTCTACTGAAAAAAAGAACAGAGATGTCTATTTTAGAAGAGAAGTGATCATAGAGGTAATACCCTTTAATGCAGAAATATTTTTAAGAGCAGACGGGGACATAAGTCTGTTTGTAAATGGTACAAAAGTGTCTTTGGAAGAGGCCCAGCCCGGCACATATAGGGCAGATCTGTTAGGAAAAGTACAAAGAGGCAATAATCTGATAGCTGTATCAGTCTCTCCCCAAAAAGATGCCAAACATGGGTTGTTACCCCTTTTGAGGATTAAGTCATCTTCTTATCATTTTATTCCCCAACCACCTAACGAAAACCCTTTACCAAAATATAGTGTTCGTCCGGAAAATTATATCTTTCCCGAAATAAAAAGTAAACTGGAGTAATAAAGTGAATGTCTTTAGAAGCGTAAGACTGTTGTTAGTAGCTATGCTTTTTCTGTATTCCTATCCTGCATGGTCAAACGAAGAAGAGGGGTTCAGTTATAAAATAGAAAAACCCGGGACAATAACTTTTACCGTAGGTGCACAAATTTCTGCCGATGTACATAAACCACAAGTAATAATTTTTCTCCCTAAGGAGGAAATTTATTATAGAGATATAAAGATGACTCATTCATTTACAGAACAAATATCAAAACCCTTATCTTTAAAAAGGATACGGAAAAATGAGATTCGATTTGACGGGGAATCATTTGAATGATACACTGATAGTGAGAGGCAGAAATCAAGATGTTGTAACTCTTTGTATGAGATTTTATTACCTGGAGTGAATAAATGGAAGTATTAGCTAAATTTTTCCAACAAGGTGGGTACTGGATGTATCCAATTGTTGCAGTATCTGCAATTTCATTAGCAATAGTCATAGATAGGGTATATTATCTATATGTTCATTGCAAGATAGATTCAAGGGCTCTTTTATTTCAGATTACCCGACTTGTTCGTAATGGAGAGGCGGAACGGGCTTCAAAGCTATGCAGTAAACTCAAAAAACCTTTGGCTATTATACTTGAAAGTGCTATTTGGCATTATGTTCAAAATGAGCCGGATCAGGAGATCCAAAATTCTATGGATGAAATAGCGCTGAGGGAGTTACCAAAAATTCAAAAAAGAACACATTATTTGTCGCTTTCGGCAAATGTTTCTACTTTGCTTGGGCTGTTAGGTACCATTTTTGGTTTACAGCAAGCTTTTGGTGCTCTGGCTGCAGCTGATCCTGCTCAAAAAGCAACTGTTCTTGCACAAGGAATTGCTATAGCTATGAATACTACAGCAATGGGTTTGATAGTAGCAATACCTTGTATGGTAATGCACTCAATTCTTGGTGCAAAAGCTAATGCTATTATTGAAGAAATCGATGAATGTACGGTCAAACTACTAAATTTGTTAAATGCCCAGGGAAGAAGTTAGTGTTTAGAACATGATGAACTTACCCAGTGAAAAAAAAAGGTCTCTGATAAAACGTTTAAAAATGGGCGGAAAAGAGGTAGATCTTTTTGATTTGGATGTTACGCCTGTTATGAATCTATTTATGGTACTTATCCCTTTTTTGGTATCGATGGCAGTATTTACACATATAGCAGTGATTGATTTTAGACTGCCATCCTCAGATGTTCAGGATTCACAAGTAGTGGCTGATAAAAGAAATGATCTGGACCTCTCAGTAGTTGTTTCTTCAAAAGGATTTAGAGTAGTTGGTACGGGGAAAAAACTGAATCTTGTACCGATTGAGCATGGTCAGTACAATTTTGATACATTAAAAGAATTGTTAAGAGTAGTAAAACTCGAATACCCTTCCCAGGAAAGCATAATACTGGTTTTTGAGGGAGGGGTTCTTTATGAGAATATTGTAAGATTTATGGATATATGCCGGGAACTGCAGTTTGAAGATATTGGTTTATCCGGAGATATCGGATGATAAATCACAAAAAAAAAGGCAGCTTTTACACAAGCAAAGGATGTAAGCCCCAGCTAACTTCTCTTATCGATGTTATGGTTATATTGCTTATATATCTGCTTCAGTCATTTTCTGCTGAAGGTGAAATAATGACTGTTGGACCTGATCTTATACTGCCAGAATCAAGTTCTGAATTAACTCCTGAAGCAATGACGACCGTTATAGTGAATAATAGTTTCATTATGGCTGAAAACAGGAAGCTAACTACAGTTGACAAAGTGCTTGACTCTGAGGATCTAATAATACCTGAACTTAGTGAATGGTTGCGTCAGCGCAGAGAGATTTCAGAAAAACTGGGTAGGGTTACAGGCAGGGAATTTAAAGGTGAAATAACTATTCAGGGTGATAAAAGAATTCCGTTTGATTTGCTTAAACGGATTTTATACACATGTGGATATCAGAATTATAATCAATTCTCACTTGCAGTACGTAAGAGAGAAGAATAAAAACCTACAATGGGTAAGATAATTGTATCAGGTTCTACTGGATGTAATATAAATAAAACGGTGCTAAAACAGGTAAAGGGATCTTTTTACCGACCCCAAAATAAAGCTTTTTTGGCTTTAATCTTAGCATCTGTTATACTACATTTTCTTATCCTTTATTATTCAAATAAAAACTTAGTACATTATGTTGAAGATGTTGAAATCGATACTGTTCCTGAAAGGTTTGCCAGATTAATTATAGAAAAACCAATACCGCAGGATCAAAGTGTAAAAGAGTTTATAAAAAAATCAAAAGTTACACATAGTGATATAGAGACTGAAATAGAAAGTAAAATGGCAAAAACTAATGTGGAAAAAAAAGCTACTGAAACCATAACTAAGGTAGAAGAACGGGTGAGAAATGTAGGGTTACTTGGAATGTTAACCGGAACTGGAAAGTCTGCAAATGAAACATCTGTACCAGATGTACTTGGAGCAATAGATAGGAAAAACAGATCGAATGATCTGGAAGAGGCACTTAAAAACATTCAGGGGCTTAGGCGGGTGCAAAAAGGTGATGCTTTAGAGCAAAAGCTTGTGAGAAGAGGTGTTGAAGCTTCTATGCAGCGGGAAAATATTGATGATCTGATTGCTGAAATCGGTTCTGCTAATGTAACTACGTTGAGTCGAAAGGGTGATCTATTTATTGAGCGACCGGAAGCTATAGAGGGTGCGGGTTTAACTAATGTAAAAAGGGGACAATCTGCAATTAATTCAGTGGTCGCTTCCCATCGATCTACTATTAGATTGGTCTATCAGAGATATTTAAGGCGTGATCCGAATCTGAGTGGTAAAATTACTGTAAAGTTTACAATCAAAGCATCAGGAAGAGTTGTTGATGTGGTTGTGATTGAAAATTCAACAGGAAGTGAAAGTTTTAAAGAAGAAGTTATTAGAAGAATACAACTTTGGCAATTTGAGAAAATTCCTGAAGGAGATGTTACTGTCACGTATCCTTTCATTTTCTCTGCTGGGGGGTAGAGGTGTATTATGAGTAGAAATAAAGCCAGATTATTGGGTTTTGTATTATTTATTATTGTTTTTAGCACCGAGTCTTCAATTTTGCAGCCCGGTGATGTGGTAGACATTCAGATAATTTCTCATCCGGAAATGTCAGGAAGGTTTACTGTCAGAGCCAATGGTACTATTAACTATCCTCTTTTCAGTGATGAAATAGTAGAAAACAGAACCACTGCAGAGTTGATGAATGATCTTGTATTCAGGCTGGCAAGGCATATTGAGAACCCTTTGGTTATGGTATCAAAAGTAGAAAACCCCGAAATTTTAGTCACAGTTCTTGGTCAGGTAAAAAAACCAGGACCAGTTGTGCTCTATGAAAATGCATCAGTGCAGGAGGCAATAGTAAAAGCAGGAGGTATCTTATCTGATGCTAATTTAGAAAAAATAAAAATACATAGAAACGGTAAACGCATACAGGCGATAGAAGTTAATCTGAAAGATTTTTTCAGCAGTGGGGATATAAATTTGCTTCCGGATTTAAAAGCTGATGATGTGGTAGTTGTACTTGGTCATAAAAAAAACAGAATGGTTAAGGTATTGGGTGCGGTAAAAAGACCGGGATTATATGAAATTGAAGAACAGGCTAATATCTTCGAAATGATATATATGGCAGGTGGGCCTAACGATAGAGCTGATTTGAGAAGGGTACGAAAAATAACCAAAGAAGACGACAAAACATCTGAAGAAATAATTGACATTCAGGCTTTATTGGACCAGGGGGATATGGATAGTATGCCCACAGTGGAAAGAGGAGATGTAATCCTGGTTTATTCCAGGTGGTTTGACTGGAAAACTATGATGAGTTTTTTAAACAATACCTTACTACTGTTAATAACCGTTCAAACCTTCGCAGGATGGTTTAAATAAAAAATGGAAGAGGTACGCAATGATTGGGTAATGGCACAACCTGCAATTAAGGACTATATTGCCGTTATAGTAAACCATAAATGTATAATCCTGTTGGCATTATGTACAGTAGTATTGTCAACGATGTACTATGTAAGACAAATTGAAGATGAGTTTGAATCATATTCCAAAATTGTGATCGAAGAACAAAGTGCTCTTCTGAACCCTGTGTTAAGATCGAACTACAGGCCTCTTAGTTTCTATGAGGGAATACTAAATAGCCGATCCTTTCTTGGAGGGCTAGTAGATAGTATTGGGATGAAAACATTTAATAGTACATACCCTGACTTATCCCCAGAAGGTGCCAGGGAATATATACGTTCAAATATGGGCCTGCGAAAAACTCCTTACACCTCTTTTATTCGCCTCAACGCAAGAGCCGGGGCAGATGAGTTGGCATTTTTGATGGCTGATAAAGGTACAAAGTTACTTATGCTAAGGTGTCATGAAATGGCAAGTGAAGAGTCAAGACGTACTGTAATTGAAATAGAAAAACAATTGGCAATAGTTAAGGAGAATTTAAAACTTTCCGAAAAGGACTATCAAAATTTTATAGAAACTGTTGGTAATCTTAAGGGAGGGACAACTCCTGAACTTACAACACTGCAGGACGCGTATACCAATAATCTGGCACAAATAGGAATAATGCAAGCCGATTTTGAAGCCGAAAGGGAACAGTTAAAAAATATTGAAAAAAGGATTGCCCCAGACTCAAGAGAGTTATCCCCTGAGTTTTATAAACTAAGGGAGAAGTTAAAAGATCTGGAAACTGAAAAGATGAGACTTGAAAACCTTGGAATCAGGTTTTCAGGTTTATCAAAAATTGATAGAGAGATCCGTGAAATCGAACAACAGTTGCTTCAATACCAAAAAAAAACTGTTGCACCGGTAGATCCAATGAGCTTACATCAGTGGCAAGAGCTTAGAAAATCGGTGATTGAAAAAGAGGGTGAACTGGAGTTGTTTAGAAGAAGACTTGATTCTTATGAGAATGCTATAGCAAATTATAAAAACAATAATCCAAACATTCACTATCAAACTCTTGAGTTGATGAGAATTAAAAGAGCAAAAGAAGTGTATGAAAATATCTATTCTATACTTCTTGAAAAGGTGGAGGAAGCAAGGATTAGAAGCAGGTCTATAGAGACGGGTATTAAAATTGTAGATGAGGCCACTTTCCCTTTGGAGCCAATTTCTAAAAATGAAACAATTTTTTATGCATTAAGTGTAATTATCGGGTTAACCCTGGGTGTTTCAATAGCATTTTTGCTTGAATACAACGATACCTCTGTAAAAACTACAGAAGATGTGGAAAAATACTTGGGTTTATCTGTTTTGGGCTCAATACCTCATATTCATCTTAAAAGGAAAGTAAAAGATAATTCAAGTAGGAAAGGCAAAGTAGCACAGTATACTAAAAACATTTATGATATCTCTAAAGAAGATTCTGTCATTTTGGAAGCGTACAGATCTTTGAGAACCAATATATCATTTGTTAGCCCTGATTACCCTTTTAAAACCATTGTGCTTACCTCTGCCAGTCCGGGTGAGGGGAAAAGTTTAACCGCTTCCAATCTTTCAATGGCTTATGCTAAAATGGGGAAAAGAACACTTTTAGTTGATACTGATTTAAGACGGCCGGTTCAACACAAAATCTTTAATCTAAAGAGAGAAAATGGTTTAACAAGTTTGTTTTTGGAGAACACAAACTATGAAAAGGTTATTAAAAAAACAGATCTGGACAATCTTAGTATCATTACAGCCGGAGTTTTTACTCCAAATCCTTCAGAGTTGATTGGATCACAAAAGATGACTCAGTTGATTGAAACCTTCAAGGAAAATTTTGATATAGTTTTGTTTGATACTCCACCTGTTATAGCTGTAACTGACCCTGCGTTACTTGGAACTAAAGTGGATGGTGTATTACTGGTTATTAAATCACAATGTACAGATCGGCAATTAGTAGGGAGGGCAGTAAAAAGCTTCAGCAATATTGGAGTTGACGTAAATGGGGCAGTTCTCAATAATATAAATATTTCACGGCATTGCAATAGTTACGGTTATTACAAGTACTATAAAAGTGATATGAGCGGCTAACTAAAAATTTACACCAATTTTAGAGCTAATCTTATGATAATAAGCTGGATATATCCTAAAACAGAAAAATGCGGCATAAATCATTATTCCATTGCTTATATAAGTGCTATTGGAAATTTGGGGGTTGAAATCAATGCTATACCCTGGAGTAGTTTGCGAGAGAGTCATAAACTAAAAGATATAAATAAAAGTGATCTGGTTCATATTCAATACGAACCATCTATATTTCTTAACAAAAACAAAGATTTCTATCCTAAGTTGTGTGCTAAAATTAACAAACCTCTCATTGTTACCCTGCATGAGATCTACGAAACTTTCCCTGGTGTTTTTCCAAAATCTAAGATAAGGGGTAGATTAAAACTCTTAAAAGAGCTCATATATGATTACCGGCATTCTGCTCAGACCGCTTTTTATCGTAATCTCAACAACAGCTTTTATTCTGACCAAATTATTGTACATCACAATTTCCAAAAAAAAATTCTTGTAAAAAAAGGAATGAGTGCTGAAAATATAGCAGTTTCAGGTTTTCCTGTAAAACATGAGTCTGAATATAGGGAGTCAAAACCACAGAAAACTGTTCAGCTTGGCTGTGCTGGTTTTATAAATTCACAATTTGATTATGAGTTGCTTTTTCAACTATTGTCAAAACTAAAAATAAAGTGGAATTTCACCTGGGTTGGGGGGGTAAGGCTCAGCGATCACAATTATCTCCAAACCAGTATAGAGCAAAAAATAAAACAACTTAATTGGGAAAATAAATTTAACATAACAGGGTATCTCGATATAAACAATTATGAACAAGAAATAAGAAAACTTGATGTAGGACTATGCCTTTTTTCAAACAGAAGTGCATCAAAGAGTATATCTGATATGATGGCAGAGGGGGTTATAATTGCGTGTAGTTGCATAGAAATGACAGAAGAAATTGCGGCTGAATACAATCCGGTATTTATGTTATCCCCAAACTGTTTAGACGCTGCTGCTCAGATAGAACAATTAAGCACAAACCATAGGCTTAGAACTAAAATTCAGGAGGGAATGGGACATTATACAAAAAAGTATAGTATAGAAAACCTGGCTGCTAAAACATTAAACTTATACAAGAAAAAAATACTGAATGTTTAAAAAAGGTCCCAAAGTATCTTTTGTTATTCCGACCCGAAACAGACCCGACGAACTTACTGTTTGTTTGGAAAGTCTTTGTAAAGAAGATGTTGGTAAAAGATCGTCTATCCATATTATTGATGATGCTTCAAATTATAGGCAAAAGGTATTAAATCAAATAATATGTAACAAATTTAAGGTTGATTACTGCTATCTTGAAAAAAACAGAGGCATGGCAGTCGCAAGAAATATCGGTATATCCAGATCTAATGGGGATTGGGTGGCATTTCTTGATGATGATGTTGTCGTAGATAGTGGCTGGTATACTACACTGCGAAATAATCTGCAATCAGTACATGAAAATGTAGTTGGTATTGAGGGAAAAGTTACAGCCTCAGGTGGCGGTTTGTGGGACAATGAGGTCCAAAACTCAAGTCAGGGCGGCTATCTTACTTGTCATATAATATACAAAAAATGCAAATTAGAGCAAGTGGGTGGTTTTGATAGCGCTTTTGAATACCTGGGGCCATTTTGCGAGGACCATGAGCTGGCCCTACGCATGCTTGAGCAAGGTTTTATTAGTTACTGTCCAGATTTAAAAGTTACTCACCAAGCAAGAAGTATAAATTATTTCGATAAAATTACAAGCACAACAAAACGAATGAGGGGACTTATAAAAGCAGAGTGTTACTTTTATTTAAAGCATCCTATGAAATATAAATCGGTAAGATATCATTCCTCTTTTTTTCAAACCTACAGGGCTATTCTTATGAAACACACGCTCACATCAATGCGCAGAAGAGGAGTTAGAAAGCTGTGCTCAAAACCATTAGAAGCACTGATGCTGGTATTAATGTCGTCTTGGGAGCAAATAAACGCCTGGTTTCTGTTGCCTGCGGTTATAAACGGTAGAATCTTAGATGTAAGATCATGTGATGAAAAAACAGATTGGTGTAAGTAACGAAAAAGGAGATGTTATGAGAATAAAACCAGGCATTTCTGTTGTTGTTGCTTCTCATCGACCTGGTTTCATTAAGGAGCTTCTTATTTCTCTGCTCAAGGCTGCACAAGACATTAAATTCCCCTATGAAATTATTGTAGTTGCAGACTACCCCATAGAGCCATTACGAAAGCAATATAACTATGTTAAGTGGATTTTTATAGATGACATAAGCATATCAAAAAAACGTAACTGTGGTGTAAAAAAGGCAAAGTATAGTATAATTGGATTCGTTGATGATGACTGTGTAGTTGATAAGGACTGGTTAAGGATTGGTTATGAATTTTTACTCAATAATGAACAGTTTAGTGCAGTTGAGGGCAAAACCTTTATCAGGGCAGATGGATCGGAATCAAGACTGATAAATGAGTATAAGCGGCTCGAAAAACCTAAGTATAGGACAAATAACATATTTTATCGAAAAAAAAATTTTGAAGAAAATGGTAGCTTTGATGAGCGGTTTACGGTTCAGAGAGAAGATGTTGATTTAGCATTTACCGTCTTAAAGAATGGTGGATCAATTGCCTTTAATCCTTCAATGAATGTGTATCATAGGTTTAGAAGTGGTGAATGGTGGGATTTACTAAAAAACTGCTGGAATAGAAGGTTTGATCCTCTTTTGCTTAAAAAACATCGCCAGGAATACAGAAAAAAGATAGGATCTGCTTTCTCGGGCACTCTACTATCGCTTTTGTCCATTCATAGTTTGATTATCATTTCACTCTTTTTTATGGATAAAGCTATTATCCCCCTTATCGTGCTTGAAATAACAGTTACAACTGCTTTTACCATAAGAAGGATAGGTGTTGAGAATGTTGGTTTTGACTACTTTATTAAAGAATGGTGGTGTATGTTGGTTTCTCCTTTTGTCCTTATGGCCGCTTTGTTGTATGGAAGTGTGAAATATAAAAAGTTACTATTATATTGAGAATTTATGAAAATCGCAATTATTAGCCGATATTTACCCTCAGATGAACCAAACGGGGTATCAATTCAAGTACACAATCTTGCTCAAACTTTAGTCCAAAAGGGACATGATGTCATTTGTTACAGTTTTAGCCCGGCTGTTAGAGGAATGCTGTATAAACACGTGCAGCTAAAATGGAAATGGAAAAATAGACTATTCAGAAAATTTGAACCAGCATTTGCCTTTAAAAAAATTGATGTGAAATCATTTGATATAGTTCATTATCATGGAGATGATTATCTTAAAGCGGGAGCTACTAACAGAGTACGTACTTTCTATGGCTCTGCAATCAGAGAGGCTATGCATGCAAGAACGTGTGTAACCTTTTTCTATCAGTTCACCTTCTATCTTTTAGAAATTGTGTCCGCTTTTCGTAAGGGCGTAACGGTTGGGATATCCAGGGATACTGTGAAATGTATACCATTAATAAAAAAAGAGATCCCCTGTATGATACCGCATAACTATCACAGGGGTGCAAGGAATATAACAACCCATCCAACAGTTCTCTTTATAGGGGCTATGGGTACCCGTAAACGCGGGAACTTAATGGTTGAGGTATTTAAAAATGAAATACTGCCCCAAGTTAAAAATTGTAAACTGATCATAGTTGGAGCCCAGGGGAGATCCGATGAACATATTACCTATAAAGGTCGGATTACTGATAAACAACTTAGGGAAGAGTATTCTAAGGCATGGGTTTATTGCTGCTGTAGCTCTTATGAAGGGTTTGGTGTGCCGGTAATTGAAGCCATGGCCAACAAATGTCCTGTCGTTGCAACTTATAACCCCGGGGCTGACCAGGTAATTACTTCTGGATATAATGGCTTACTGTGTACATCAGGTAATCTTGGAATAAATATTTTAACAGTTTTGTCTGATTCAGCTCTAAGGTCAAGGTTAAGTGAGAATGCATTTAAAACTGTAGAAAAGTATTCTTGCAAAAAAATCGTATCCCGCTATGAAAAAGTATATAACGATGTTCTTAAGCTTAAAGCTTAGAAAAGTAACTCTGTAGCAGAAAATGTTATCTTTATAAGGTAAGACGATAAACTGCAACACTTTTGCCCTTTGATCAGACCGGTTATTAAAGTTTGTACCTTAAAGCATGGTTGTTATTGAAAAAAGTACCTCCAATAAAATACCCAAGCCAATAAGAGAGATAATTGCAGAAAATTTCAACAGGTATCCAATAAACCTTCTTGTCAAAGACTGCCGATCGATTGCTTTTATAAGGTCTTCCATTGATTGAAAACGACGTTCTCTGTTTTTTGCCATCATTTTACGAATCAAAAGAACTGATTTTATAGATATATCTCTGTTAAATTTTCTCGGTGATACCCATGGGCCCTTAGTTTGCTTGGCAGCAACTTCCTGAATACATTTTCCGCTATAGACTGTGCGTCCGGTAAGCATAAAGAAAAGGGTGGCACCCAGGGAGTAGATATCGGTGCGTCCATCTATATCCCTAAGTCCGTTGATTTGCTCAGGTGAAGCAAAGTGGATGGAACCCACCATGAAACCTTCTGCCGTAAGAGTCAGGTGGTCATCATCCTGGTGCATTACCACTCCAAAATCTGTCACCTTTGTTACGCCACAGTCATCGACAAGAATATTTTCAGGTTTAATGTCCCGGTGAATAATGCTGTTTTGATGTGCATACCCCAATGCCACTGCAACATCGCGAATTATTTTAAGGGCTACTTTTTCTGTAAACTTTTTATGCTTTTTTATGTACTGGTCAAGAGACAGGCCTTCCACCAATTCCATTGTAAAATAGTAGCGTCTGCCGCTCTTGCCTGCATCATAAAGAGTTACGATATTAGGGTGATTTAGTTTGGCGAGTGCCCGAACCTCCTGAAAAAAACGGGAAACATTGGTCTTATCTGATGAAAACCTGGAACTTAGAATTTTTAAAGCAACACATCGTAATGTGAACTCATGAAGTGCCCTGTAGACTTTGCCCATCCCACCTTGACCAACGAGCTTCTGTAGCCTGTACCCTCCGTAATAATCACCGCTTTCTCCAAGACGGGATATCTCCTGTAATTCCTCGAGCTGCTCTTCACTCAGAAAGCCCTGTTTTATCATGATCTCTTCAATTGTGGTCTCAAGGCCTATTCTTCTGCTTTTTTTAACCAATTCTCTACAATCGAGATGTTGTTTACGGGAGACCAGTTTTCTCTCAACAGCAAGCTTTATTACGGGGTTTTCATAACGGACTTTTGTGCTCTTTTCACTCATTACATTTTGGTCCCTGAGCTCTGAGGGTTAGCTGTATATTCCAAATACTAGCAATATAGTTATATTTTAAACGCTCAGCAATGCGCAAAGAGCATAATAAAGCAGTGCTCAGGCGTTCTTTTATGGCTAACCCCTTTTAAATACAGCACTTTGAGGACATTCAAAACAACTCTTTAACATATACATTTAAATTGCAAACAAAGGTTCTTCAATGACTGAATCAAGTAGCTGTTTTGCCTGTTTTAACTGCCTGTCATTACCCTCAATTGCAATCCACACAGCACCTTCAGCCCCTAAAACGCCTCCTGCTGATACTAAATTGGCATTACAACCACTAAGGTAGTGTATTGCCTGCAGCTCGGTAATTATGTTCCCTGTAACGGGAATTAAGCGAGGACCGGTAGCCTTTGGAGAGTTCAGGGATAAAGCAATGGAGTCGATATCATCACAAACCCTCTTCTCAAGACCTACGGGAATTATAAGCTCAACCCTTTTTCCAATGTTTGCCTGCAGTGCTGCGATAATAGTGCCTCCTTCGGGGTGTCCGATTAAAACACCTGCTTTTTTACTGCAAAGGTTAACGCAGTTTGCTCCCTTAATGATAATATCCCCTGTTTGAAGGTTACCCTTTATATCATAGATGGTTTTCCCTTTGAGCCAGGTTCCGTTTTGAATGATTACATCACCCGGAAACTGTGATTCATCGGGAAAACGACCACTTTTGGTAGTGGTAATGCCTGGTGATGGCGTTATCCCTCTGAAAAACCGTTTGCGGCAGAAATCCTCACTTTGACCAAGATTCAAAAGCAGCTCTTCAGCAATATAGCCATTAGTGGTTCCTGCAATGATTGCAATAGTTGCGCTTTTTATTGCCTTTGACTTGGTGATTCTTTCTGCAACAGCTTTTCCAATCAGTCTTTTACCGGCGGAAGGTGTTAGTACATATTGTATCATACTGTATCCTTTCTAATCTTAGAAAAGCTATTATAATTCATTTGATTAAGGCTACTGTTATTTAAAACAGAAAACATAAAACCAAAGATTAAGTTGTAGTAACGTGATTAAAAATGTAGAATTTCCTTATAAATGGCAAGGAAATTCAGGTGTTGTTGATGGGGAAAATGTAGGTTTATACTATTGTATGTATATTTTAAGCTTTCGTGCTTCTATGAAATTATGAAATTAATTCGTTTAGAATCACTACTTACACAGAACTATTCTATTAGAATACTGATTCCCTTTGTTTCCAACGCAAAAGAAGTGATAGCGGTGAGGCGAGAGTACTATCAAATTTGTGATACCTTAAATATCAGTCCTATGGTGGAAATTGGAGCAATGCTCGAAAGAATAAATAGGATTACAATATAAGCACTTCAACTCACAGTACTATAGGTCCAGTGCCCTGTACTAATAAGTTAAAAATTATCCTCTCATCCGTGCTATTCCTGATATTCCCACAACACTGCCATTACTGTCATTGAGCGGTTTTTCAGAAATTTCAAACATACAGGTTGAGCCATTCTTTCTCTTTAGTTCAACACTGTAGGGAGGCTGTATATTTCCCTTGAGACTAAGTGCCGTATATTCAGCTACAGATTTATTAATTGGATTATCGGTCAAAAATGTTTCGAAGTTCCTCATAAACTCTTCATTGGTGTATCCAAGTGTATTCTCTATTCCAAAAGCATAGGAAAAAACTCCTTCAGTATCGTGCCTGTAGATAAAGCAGCCATTGAACTTAGATAACATAGACATAAGGCTTTCTGAAAAAACGGATAAATCAACTGCACTTGAATTGATATGTGAAATATCAGTGGCGACTGAGTTTACTTTACTATCAAAATCATTGATTACTTCGGAGATGTTTGAAAGTTCCTGAGCAGATTCGGTGACATTATCCGCAACATCTCTAGCGCCTGTACTCATTTTTACTATACTTTTTTCTACCTCATTAATGGTAGCGCTCTGCTCTTCTACAGCGCTGACGATAGAATGAGAAATAGAATCAACTTCACCAATGATTTCAGCTACATCTTTAATATCCAACACAGCAGATTGAGTGTCTGTTTGAATTTTTGTTATCTGTTGCTCTATTTCTTTGGTAGCCCTGGCTGTTTGTTTTGCTAACTCTTTTATTTCATTGGCGACAACAGCGAATCCTTTACCCGCCTCACCTGCGCTTGTCGCTTCAATCATAGCATTAAGTGCAAGAAGGTTTGTCTTATCAGCTATTTTGTTGATCACAACAGTAATTTTACCGATAGATTTTGCAGCATTATTAAGCTGAACCATCGAGTTTTTATTAGTAATAGCTTTTTTATTGGCACTCTGTACTATAGATAACTCTTTTTGGCAGTTGAGCGATACTTCATTTAAAGACGCACTTATCTCCTCAACTGCCGTAGATATGGAGACTGCTGAATCGGACATCTCTTTAGCGGCAGAAGAGATCGTACTGATATTACTGGAAGTTTTATCTGTTGCGGCTGTAATCATAGAACTTTGCTCGCTCATCTCTTTGGCGGTTTGTGACATATTGGATGATTTCGATGTCAGTACTATTGCCGAATTGGCAACACTGTCAGAAGTTAAAGTAATGTTACCAAAAATATCTTTCAGTTGAGTGGCAAGCGTGTTAAAGGAGCGCATTAGCTCTCCCAATTCGTTTTCTGGTAGTGCAGTGTTAAATTTTTGATTAAGATCACCTTTAGACAAACTTTTATTCATATCAATAATAGTTTTTAAGGGTTTTTTGATTTTGATCATGATGTATTTAAGTTGCAAAATTAAGGTAAAGGTAAGAACAGGTATAATCCAGAAAATATGTTTCCAGTCAGAAATGGCGAATATGTAGGTCGCAAGGGAGGCTTTCAATGCAAATAGAATGATTACCAAACTGATGGCATAAACTATAGAGCCCTTGAAGACTATTTTTGATACTGAAATTAAGACACTAACTGCTGAAATCAATGCTATCAGATAAGCTACATGCATATTCATAAATTGAACTACTCCTGCTACCCAATTTTTTTTTAACTCGATGTTATTTTATCACCCGGGGCACTGTCTGGGAAGTTTTTTTTAAAATTCACAGGCTGGTTTGTTGTTTAAACCTAAAAGGGTCAAAAAGTTAGGGTTTGGGGTGTATATTTTTATGTGCCATGTAGCATTTCAAATTATGTTATTGATATTGAACTATCAGCCCCCGATAAAACAGGCATAGATAAGGCAGAGAGTTGCACTATTTTTAGCTCTGTTATATTTTAAGGTAAAGTAAGTTAGCGTCACTGAAGTCAGCTTAAAAATGAAATTTTGTTTTAAAAAACTGCCTGAAATATCCGAAGATGAATTTTTTCCTCAAATACAGTACCTTCACGAAAGTATAAAACCCGAAAAATGATACGAGTTCTTTTCGATGTTGTGCAGGAATATTATTGGCCATCAATGGAGCCAATATTCAAAGAGATGGCCAAGGATTCACGTTATGACCTAAACATTCGTATCGGTCCCAATCAAAAGAGAGTGCTTGGACTATTCCTTATTAGTCGCAAAAAAAGAGATAGAAGCATCTTTTATAAAAGATGGCTATAAAATTACAGAGAAGCGCAGTGGATATGATGTAGTAATTTCGGGTGATACTCTCAAAGAGCCACAAGCCTATGGCGACGCCTTACTTTGCAATGTGGACCATGGGCCGGGGATAAAGACACTGCGTTACCGAAATTTTCTCCGGCAAAAAGATACACGATATGTGGTATTTGTAGAAGGCCGCTACAGGATTGAAAAATTTAAAAAATACGGCCTCGATAAAAAGCATACATTTATCGATGTCGGTCTGCCAAAGCATGACCCTCTTTTGAGCGGTGCATTCAGCAGGGAAGAAATCATTCAGCAGTATGGTCTTGATCCCGAAAAAAAGATCGTGGTGTATGCGCCATCATATAAGCCGACTTCCATCTTTATGATCGGGGATAAGCTCCTTCAGCTTCTTAATGACTACAATGTTCTGGTAAAACTGCATCCCTACAGTTGGGCTGGAAAATACGCCTCCCATTCTCAACATCGATTCTTTGAAAAAATGTGCTCAAAAGATCACCGTCTTCAACTTGTTCCGGCACACGAGCACAATATGCTTCCCTATCTTTGGGCTGCGGACACAATGATCAGTGAAGGCTCCAGTGTAATAAACGAATTTCTTGCGCTTGAGCGTTGTGGGATTATAGTTAATCTTCCAGATGAAAATTTGCGACATTCAGATGGGCAGCCTCATCTTGAAGAAAATTCCAGAGAGTGGTTAAAGGGTTCTTTTGTACACCTTGAAAATCCTGATCAGTTACTCAAAGCGGTTGAAACCGCTCTTAACCCCGATACTGAACGAATCAAAAAGATCAAAGAGGATAGAGAATTTCTATATACCCATGTGGATGGCAAAGCTTCTAAAAGATTAAAAAAGGCTGTTGAAGAACTTCTGGAGCAAAAATGATAGTGAATAAAAGAGTAGCACCTCCGGCAGTTATACTTGCCGCAGGAATGGGCAAAAGACTTGGGTGTGAAAGTGTTCCCAAACCTATGGTTCGTGTAAATGGAGTTGCGCTAATCGATAACCATTGAAGCACTTGTTGACTCTAAAATACTCCATGCTGTAATCGTTACAGGACACCTTTCCCAAATACTAAAAAACTATTTGAGCACAAAGTATAAATCCCGGATATCATTAACATTTATAAAAAATGAGTATTACTATTGCACAAACAATATCTACTCTTTCTATCTGGCCCGGGAGTATCTTGTTAATGGTTTTTACTTGTTTGAATCGGATGTGTTTTTTGAACATTCTCTGCTAAAGAAAATGGTCAATTCACCTTATGATAATCTGATAGTGTCAGACAACTACCGGCCACAACTTAATGGCACTGTTGTGCTGGCCAACAGTGCCGGACGAGTGAAAAAAATGCTGTTACCACAACAGCAAACGCCGGCAAAAATATCTGACTCTTTTAAAACGGTAAATTTCTACAAATTTGATTACACCTACACTAATAAATGTTTACTACCCGGTTTAGAGCGTGAAATTAGCCTTAAGAATACTGGTGTGTATTACGAACATATTATTATGAAAGATATCAATGAAGGCTGCTTCTTTACTAATCTTACCACTTCGCCATTCCGCTGGTTTGAAATAGATACGCAGGAAGACCTGCGAGCAGCAGAGAAACTATTCAGTAGTGCTGGTGACGGGGATGTATTGAGTATTAGTGATGATACGGTTATTGCTCAAACACAGGCCTCATAAAGTATTTATAACAAGCATTTTTTGTTTTTGCCCTCTTGTTTGTTTCTAAAAACTGTTGTAGCAAAACTCACTGCTCTTTCAGTCCTTTTACTAAGAGTTAAAAACGGACATAATATTCTACAAAATAGAGGCATGAGGGTTTAGTATCTAAATTTTGGGATAGTAACTCTACGGTTTTGCTGCGCATTGTTTTTACGGCGTTTTTGAGTACCGCCAGATAAACCTTTTCACTAAATTATTCAATTCAACAGCGCACCGAGCCTGTTGCTCCAGCCGAGCTGAGCGGTTGCATCTCGACTACGCTCAACGAGCGCAATGGTTGCCGCTCGATGAGCGGGAGCTGTACAACCCGGGATGTTAGTCTGCACAATGCACCCAAAAACTACCTGTCCCCAAAAGGGAAAAAGACCACCTTGTACTCCATTTTGGGTATGTTTCTTACAAAAAGAGCCATGTTTCTCAGCGAAAGATCCAATGTTTCTCAAATTTTTGGTTTAAACTATTCGTAAGAACATTGCGCTGAATATAGCAGTGCATCAAACACTGCGGAAAACAAGGGCTGTGTTGGTTGCAAATATGCCAGGCAATTTAAAGAAAATCCGTAAAACGTTCACTGGATTTCATAAAGAATATACAGGTTAAAAAAAAATCTTGATGATTAAATAGCGAAATATTAATTTAATTAGAAATCTCTAACTGAGTGAGGATCCTACTATGAGCGAACATGAATTAACATCGACCCTTGAAGACTATCTTGAAACAATTCTTAATATCGTCTCTACTCGCAAGGTCGCACGATCCATGGAGATTGCAGAGAGTCTCAACGTTAAGCGCCCCACTGTTACTGTCGCGCTGCGTACTCTGGCAGAAAAAGGACTCATTAATTACGAACCCCGATCCTACATAACACTTACTGATAACGGGGAAAAAATTGCCAAATGTGTGGATAAGAGACATCATGTACTCCGTGATTTTTTCATGGAAGTGCTCAACCTTTCATTGCAAGAGAGTGAAACGGCTGCCTGTCACATGGAGCATAGTATGGATAACAATCTTTGTGAAGCTGTTACAAACTTACTCACTGCCCTCAGAAATGACCAGGATCTTGCATCCAGATTAAAAAAGGCGATGAAAACTGCTGGTAAAACCGGTAAATGTAAGAAAGTATGTAAAGGGACTGCTTTAGGAAATAAGGAGTAGCAGTGTTTACTGCTGTTTTGTAACCTGTTTTTATTTTTCTCGGGAAGTTAGAGAGTGCTAAGAGGTTTAGTGTGGCCTATTTATTTGGAATCGTTTTTCAATGAATTTGAAAGTAACTGATCTGAAAAGTATAAAAAGGAATGTAACGTGGAAATATTTCTGCATCACATCTATGAGTACAAAAAAGGTTTACGTAGATTAGTTCTGCACACAACAGCTTCACTGTATAGAGAGTTTATCGAGGCAAAACTGAGCTCTCAGGGGATAAGCTACATAATTGTACCAGTATCCGGGATAAAAATCAATGTTTTCTTTGGTGATCCTTATTGTATTGAAATTTTAAGGTCATTTGCACATAATGATCTTTCAACTCTGAGTGATGAGCAGGACTTTATTTTGGGATCAATGCTTGGATATGATATAGTTCAACAGTGTAAACGATTTCTAAAAAGAAAAGAGGAGTATACGATTAAAGAGCGCACATGGGCAAATTCTAATAACAGCAGACTGAAAATGGTGAACACCTATGCGAATTAAGTTGGCTCTTACAGTATCATTTACACTTCTGTTTTCATTGTTTGTTAAAGGTGAGGATAGTGAGGCGATACTTTCACAGATCAGGGACTATCAGTCGAAAACTGAAGAGATTCGCAAAAAGATCACTCATGAGCAGCAGAAAGCGACAGCTGACAGTATCGCGTTCTCAGAATATGTGACAGACTATGAGAATAGAGCGTTAAGTTTACAGCAGGAGCGGGATTCTCTGAATGCTTTAGTTGAAAGGCTTAATGAGAGAAGAGGTTCTCTTGAAGCGCAGAGTGGTGTTATCCAGGCACGGAGCACCAATTATCGGGCACAAACAAGATCATTGTTACATGCCATTAGGGATAACTGCCGGCAATTTCATGACTCTCTGCAACATCTTGCATTATTCAATATGGACAGACAACTGCACGCGTTGAGGTTTCTTGAAGGGGAACTTGCTGCTGGAACTGTGGATGCAGTTGAGGGGCTCGAGAGGTACTGGCAGATAGTGGGGCAAATAGAGCAGGCATCCCAAAAAATAGAAACCTGGAGTGGATCTTCACCCCATGCTGCAGTAAGTGGTGAAGTGACTTTTTTACGCCTGAGATTTGTTTGGCTTGCATTTATAAATAATGATAATAGTAAGGGATACCTTTGGGACAGTAGTAACGATGAATGGTCAATGATAGAAAATGCTTCTGATATTGTTGAAATCAGAGAAGCGAGCAATTTGATTTCCGGAAGTGCTGCTCCTCGGCTCGTAAAGCTACCTTTCAGTCATACAATCAGTGCTACTGAAAAGGAGAGTGACTGATGGTTTTGAAGATGATTGTTTTGTTGGTATTGTTGTCTGTTCAAACTGCAGTTGCCCGGAGAGGCAGATCTCAGGAAGATGAAAGTGAAACGCAACAGTTGTTACAGAGCCTACAGGAAGCCAGAAGTACCTATACATCTCAAGTCGCAGCTTTGCAACGTGTTACTGATTTACGGTGGTCTCAGCGTCAAAAGCAGGTTGATCAGAAAAGTAGCTGGCAACGGGAAGCTAACCGGACCCAAAACGAAATAGAGCGGCTTTATACAGAGATTGCCAGAATTCGTGAAGAGATACTGCTCCGTGAAGGGGGGGTAAGCGGGGCTGAATCGGAGCTTAAAAGAGAGAGAGAGGGTTTTGAAGCCATTAGCAGGACTGTTGAATCGATAATCGAACGGGAAGAAGATGCTGTCAGAACTAATTTTGCCCTTGATCAGCAGGAGCGATCTTTGGAGGTGCAGCAGATCGCAACCTCTCGAAGTACTACACCAGCTCAGCTTCAGCGACGCTTACGGTTGCTTCAACAGTATGTACTTGGACGAGTCGCTAATCAAAGCTCGATAGAGATTACAAAAAGTACAATTTTGTTAAATGATAACTCTCTGGATGAGGGCACAGTGTTAAGATTTGGTAATGTATTTGCCCTGGCAGTAAATGATACGGGAGATGTCTACTATCATGGATTCACGGGACAGAGAGCTGAATCACCGTTTGAATGGGTAAAACTGACTGACGAAGATGCCGAAAAAAACATGATTACCTATGCGCCGACCTGGCTTAAAAATGGTAGAGTCGATGGCCGTGTGTATATGGACGTTATGCAAAATACTCATACCGGTGAATTGCTTGGAGTTCAAAGAAAAACGTTGATGCAGGCTGCTGAAGACTATATACGTGCAGGAGGAATACTAATGATTCCGCTTGCAGCTATTTGCTTATGGGCTCTTCTTCTGATTTTAAACCGATTAATAGTGTACTCTCTGACCCATTCACGGGATAACAAGTTTATAGATAATGCAGTTGATTACCTCAATGATAAAAAAATGAATGAGGCAACCGATCTCGCAAATCGGTCCAAAGGTGTTCTCGCACGCATTTTGAATACTTGTTTACATCATTCAAAATGGAAACGTCCGGTAGCCGAAAAAGCGGTGAAGGAACTTCTGCTTGATGAGGTCCCATCTCTTGATAAACACCTTGATACGTTGGCTGTGCTTGCTGCCGCAGCACCCCTCCTTGGACTTTTGGGAACAGTAACCGGTATGATTTCGATGTTTGAATCGATAACGAGGTTTGGTACAGGTGATCCCAAACTTCTTGCGGGGGGAATCTCTGAAGCTTTGGTGACCACAAAAACTGGACTTGGAATAGCAATCCCGTTACTGTTAATTCATAACTTCCTTCGCAATCGCAGAAATCATATACAATCAGAGATGGAAGTTTATGCAATGCGCATACTCAACAGACTTTGGCCTCAGGATTAGAGGTAGTTAATATGTACCCTGTCTTTAACTACTATGCAAACAATGGTGGTATCGTAAATGCTGCAATATTTATGGTTGCAGTGATGTGTGTGTACATAGGTACAGGTAAATTATTACAGTTTAATTCCTACAGGAAAGTGAAACTGGTTGGTTGTGTAAAAAGCGATAAGCTTGCAAAAGAGGTTACCTATATTTACGATTGGTTTTACAGTGAAAATAGTTATTCTTTGGCGTACTATAAAAACCATTTTAGGGAGAGGCTCATTGAAGTTGTGCCAAAACTTGAAGAGGGGTTAGATACTATGGCCGCTCTTATTCAGGCTGCGCCTCTCTTAGGATTATTTGGTACGGTTGTAGGTATGATAAGGACGTTCTCGCTCATCACAACCTTTGGAACAGCTAATCCTGTGGTATTAACAGAAGGCATAACCATATCCCTTCTTACCACACAGGCAGGGCTTTTGGTTGCTTTTCCCTGTATGCTCTTTCATAACTACATTACAGGAAGAAAAAATGAATTGGTTCAGGATATACTAAATCAGGGCGAAAAGATGATCACTCTGGTATCAGAAGAAAAAGGGTAAAGATGTTTGATGATTATGGCTTGACAAGAAAGAAGGCTGCAACTGCTGAAGTAAATATTGGTCCTCTGTTGGACATGGTTTTTATTTTGCTGATATTTTTTGTGGTTACCACCAATTTTAACAGGGAAACCGGGGTAGATGTTACAAAACCAAGCTCTCAGAGCGCGGTTTCTCTTGGGCAAAAGACTATACTGGTTGGGGTTTCCCGTGAAGGAACCATTCATGTTCATGGTCGGCAGGTGACAGCTGAGGGATTGCTTAGTGTATTGAATCGCGAAATTTCGCAGCGCCCGGATGCCTCAGTGGTAATCGTGGGTGATGTGGGATCAACACTGGGTAAAACAGTTGAGATTATGGATATATGTGCAAGAGCAGGGGTAACTAATGTTTCGGTCTCGGCAGATAAGAGATAGAGATTAAGATGAGAGCAGCAGCATTAAGAAGATTTATACTAAGTGCTTTTCTGATTATAGTAAGATTAGTAATCGCTTTGTGTGCTGTTACATTTCTCTTTGCACTATTGCCATTTGCAAAAAGTGTGTTTAATACGGAAAGAAGTATTGATTCAACCAGACCCAAACAGATGCCGGTAATTATGCAACAAGTTGTAAGAGAACAAAAGAAAACTGAACCCATCGTACGGGAAATACGTGAACTGAAAACACCAACCTCAAACAGATCAACTTTTTCTGGGTTGGGGCATTCGATGCGTTTTACACCCGATTTAAGCGTGGATGGTGGAGGTGATGGAGTCGGATTAGGGTCGGATAATTTGGGTAGTGCGGTGTTTGAAGAGGGTGAAGTTGATGAACCGGCAAGGCCAGTATCGAGAATGGGGGTTGAGTATCCCAGAAGGGCGAGAAATCTTGGAATTGAGGGTAGTGTATCGGTGGTGATACTGGTTGGTAGAGGTGGAGACGTTCTTGATGTTACCATAGAAGAAACATCTCATCAGTTGTTTGTAAGGCCAGTACAGGAAGCGGTACGGCAGTGGAGGTTTTTACCGGCAAAATACCAGGGAGTCCCGGTACAGGTGCGCTTACGGCAAGAAATAAACTTCAGGCTTGAGAATTAAATATGACTGTAGCAGCACTAAGAGTTGGTAGTGTGATCGTTTTATTTTGCCTGTTTGTTACTTATGGCGGCACCGGGAAAAATCTTGCCAGAGGAAACCAGTACTATCAAAGCGGCCAATACAATAAGGCAATAGCAGCCTATAAAAGGGCTTTAAATGAGGGTGAAAACAGTGCTCTTTCACGATTCAATTTAGCAAATGCCTATTATCAAATACAGGAATATTCAAGAGCAATTGGTAACTATAAGGCTGCAACTCTGGAGGCCACAGATTTTACCAGGGCATGGATCAATCTTGGAGTGATGTATCATGAGATGGGGGATCACGGGGCAAGTATTGCAGCTCTTGAACAGGCCCGTAGGTTGGAAGCTGAAGATGTAATGGTGTATCAGTTCTTGCTTCTGCATATATGGCACTTGAAAAGTACAGCAAAGCTGCCGTTAATTTAGAAAAAGCACTTGAAATAGACAGCACAATGAGTGATGCTTATCTTATGCTTCATGAGATAGCGCGTTCAGTGGGGGATCGAAAAGAGGCGTTGGAATGGTTAAAAAAATATCCTAAGGATGGTGCAAGAAGGTATGATGTGTTATTGATAACTGGTGAACTGCTGCTTGAAATGGGGGACAGTGCGGGCGCTTTGGCTTCATTTAGGCAGAGTACAAGAACAGCGCCTGAGCGTATGCGCGGGTGGATGGAACTGGTGCAGCAGCTCAAAAGAATGGGGACGCCCTATACTGCACTTATAGAAGCACAGGCTGCACTCGACAGTAACAGTGAGTTTATTCCACTGGCACTTATGGCTGCACGAATCGCATTTGAGGCCGCTTTTTATGACAGGGCTGAAAAATTTTACCAGGTAGCGTTTAAAGCAGGACATCCCGATGGAGTGGTGGGGTTAAGTAATCTCTTGACTCTTTATGGAAGATACAACGACAGTGATGGTGTGCAAAGAGTTCAATCGATAATAAATAATTACAATTGAGAGTTATAGTATGCAACCGCTGATAAGTATAATAATAAACTCAAAAAGAGCGGGTTGTAAAAAGGGAATTGTTTCCATCCAGATTGATAAATTAAAACAAAGAGTTAAATGCTTAGCAATTAGGAAAATCCGGCTTTCATTCAGTTGTGATTAAGACATCTTCCAAGCTGAATTGCAGATCGTTTACTCTTAGCCCTTCAATACGGTCGTTTCCATCCTGCATAGTAACTCCATTGAAAATCAAATGCTGTGTTCCCAAATAATGTACGGGTAAACCGCGCAAGGGGGGGGGCGGAAGGTGGTACTTTCTTAAGTGCCAGTGCCCTCAAAAAGCGAAGAGAGCTTGCTGTGAGCTTGTCGAACTGTCCTCGCAGCGCTATAACCGAGGCACCGAGGAGGTACGACGAGCCTGCCCGTACTTCGCCCGCCTTTCGAAGCAAACTTCTGCGCCCGTACTCCGCAGTAGTCTGCTACGTAGGACGTGGAGGACATTGTGCCCGAATGGGTGAACCGATGCCGTCCGCGGCAGGCGCCCGGGATATCTCAATTCCTTAGCTTTCAATTTACTATTATCCCTCTCTGCGCCCTCTATCGTTATACCATTCTCTTAAATTGTTTACTATCCGCTTCACTCATTCTATCAGTTTAGTTTAAAAACCAATCCGTTGAACATTTCCGGATCTATTTTTTTCACTACGGGGCAAAATAGAGGGTTAAACCCACAATATGACCAATCGATGTTGAACAGCGCTTCAACATTTTTACAGTCCTCAAGGCTGCAACATGCCATCAAAACCTTTATATTGTAGTATAACGGTTTCACCACTGTGGTATTCTGAATAACAGATGAAATCTCTATATTCAACGACTTTAACATATAAATTGTTTCCGGGAGGGGTCCAACATGACGAAAGTTTTTTTTAGTAATCGGCGGTCTCTGCTGCTATATCTGGCGGGTCCATCCTGGCAAACCCTCTAATCAGCCACAATCAATCCAATAAGGAAGCTTTATGACACGCTTTAAAAGTATCGCAGCAGTAGTAATGTTGGTCGCGCTGTTCGCAAGGTCGGTTTTTGCGCAGACCGTCGTTATCCGCGACAGGTTCGAGGTCAGTTACGACGGGTGGACCAATTCGGGCGACGGCGTCCCCGTTCTAAACGCGGTACGCGGGGAGGGGTACAACTCGGGGCGGGCGATGATGGTTTCCGGCAGAACGCTGCCGAAACACGGCGCGGCGTCGCTCAAGGAGTTCTATATTGACGACGGTGAGGCTTATAACTACAGCGTCCACGTCAGGCACGCGGGGGCGGAGGACGAAACGTTCAACCTGACGCTACAGTGGCAGCTGCCGGATGGCACTTTCAAGTCGGACGATATCGCCTCTGCCGTCGTCAAGCCAAACACCTGGACGGCGCTCACCGCGTCTTACACTACGCCGAGTGGCAGCTTCAATCCGACGTTCTTCATCACCACCAACAGCAATACAGACTTCTACTTTGACGAGTTCACAGCAACCGGCAGAAGCGCAGGCAGCCTCGGGAAAGCTATGGCTCCCGCCAACACGCCCAGCGACGTCGGGCTTCAGGACATTTACGCAGGACATTTCCGCGTGGGCAATATCCTTAACGGTCATACGGCAAACAATGCCGGCATACAGAATATGTTCCGGCTCGAATACAACAGCGCCACTGCGGAAAACGAGCACAAACCCGATGCGACCATGACAAGGAGCGGCTCGACCAATACCAATATCAGGGCGCAGATCAACACCGGCGCGGCGGCCATAATGAATTTCTGTGAGCAAAACAATATCCCCATGCGGGGACACGTTCTTGCCTGGCACGGTCAGTCGCCGGACTGGTTTTTTGTGGAAGATATAAATGATCAAAGGGCTCGCCAATCTACCAGCGACGGCCCCCGCTATCGCGACATACCGGTAGACGAAGTTCCGTGGGCCTCGGTTGATGTTATGAACTCGCGGTTGGAGAGCTATATCGAAAATCTTTTCAACCTGTATGAAGAGCAGTATCCCGATCTGATTTTCTACGCCTACGACGTGGTGAACGAGGCGGCGGGCGGCAGCGGCGGGTTACGCGCGCCCGGTTTCGACCATCAGGGTGCGGGCGGACAAGCGGGAAGCGTTGCGGGTGCCTCGCCCTGGCAGGCGATTTACGGCGAGAACAGTATCGATTGGATAAGAAACGCTTTTGTTTACGCACGCAGACACGTCCCCGCTCATACCAGGCTTTTCTATAATGACTATAACGAGTGGCACGAGCCTAAAAGAAACTGGATCGCCGAAAACATCCTGATACCTTTTCACAATGATGGAATATTGGATGGTATGGGTATGCAAAGCCACGTAAGCGCAAATCCCAATGACGGGTGGTCGGGTGAGGACCGCCATCTCGCCGCGATGGATTATTACGCCAACCTTGGCATCGAAGTGCAGTTGACCGAGCTTGACCCCAGCACTCATGGAGGTCAATATGTAGACCAGCAGCCCGGAAGATACGCCAATATTTTTAATAAGGCGATGGAGATAAACGCCAGAGACGTCGGAAAGATCACGGCAATCGTCATGTGGTGTCCCAACGACGCCAATACGTGGCTGGGAAGCGAGAACTCGCCCTCGCTTCACGATGGTAGCAACAACAGAAAGCCCGCCTATGATGCAGTCGCGGCACTGGTACCTCAATCGGAGTGGGGTGACGGGAGCAATCCCACCTTTGAATCCGGCAACGGCGGCGGAACGACCGAACCGAACGAGTGGGGCTGGTGGTTCCACGACACGTTTGAGGATAACGCCGGCGGCTGGCAGGGCCGGGGAGACGCTAGCGTCGAGACGAGCACCGAGTACAGTGCGTTGGGTGAGAGATCACTCGCGATAACCGGACGCACCGCCGAGTGGCACGGGGCGATAATAACTCTTCCGGCCGGTTTTGTTGCCGATACTACCTACAGTTTCAGTGTTTGCGCGCTGTATACCGGCGGTGACGCGACCGAGGAGATCAAACTTACGCTTGAGTATACAGTGGAGGGAGAAACGCAGTGGGCAGATATAGCTTTGGTGACGGCGCCGCAGGGTCAGTGGGTACAGCTTGCCAACCCCGATTTCCAAATACCAAGCGGAGCGACGGGGCTGCGGATTATTGTAGAGTCCCCGAGCAACACCACTATACCACTATACATTGATGAAATGATAGGCGCGGTCGCGGGAACCGGTATCGCCGCGCCCGAGGGTGTGTTGACGGAGTCCACGAGTATGAAGAAGCTGGTCGGCAACAATACCGTACGTCCGCGGATAGCCGTGAGCGGCAAGACGATGAACATCAACTCGCCCGCCGGTAATGAAATGAGAATAAGGCTAATTAACATCAGGGGCAAGACTGTCGCCAATCACACCGCGTCCGGCAGCGCCAGGATATCGCTGGAAAGGATCCCGGCGGGCCGCTATTTTGTACAGGTTAGGAGCGTGGGAGTTATACATACGACTCCGATCATAGTAAAATAAAAAAATGACGCTTGGAGCCAATGTCCCCAAGCGCAACTTCGGGCGGGCGTTTCACTACACGAAAGAACAAAATCATGACACGCGTTAAAACTATTTTGTCGGCGGCCGTAATCTCTGCTGGTTTTATGATCGGAATCACTGTGGTTCCGCTTTCGGCTAACCCGATTCTTAGCCACAAGTACACCGCCGACCCTCAGCCTATCGTTTGGAACAACAGGCTCTATGTCTACGCTTCCAACGATGATCAAAGCGTAGACCCCGACGCCGGATATGTGATCCAGGCTTACACACTTGTTTCCACCGACGACATGGCCAACTGGGTCGATCACGGCGAGGTGTTCCGTGTGCCCCGCGACTGGAACAGAGGCACCGAAACCAGCGCCCGTGCTTACGCCCCGGGTGCAGCCGTGCGCGACAATACCGTTTACCTGTACCCTTGCGGCGCGGGAGGTCCGGTAGGAGTAGTTACCGCGCCCCGACCAGAGGGACCGTTTAACGATGTGCATAACGGAACAGCACTTGCCGACAGAGGTGATTGGTGCGTAAACTGTAATGTTGATTGGCTGTTCGATCCCGCAGCGTTTGTTGACGATGACGGTCAGGGGTATCTCTATTACGGCGGCGCCCCCGGCGGCGATAAAGACCCTTTTCGCGTGATGCTGCTCAATGACGATATGATTTCCCTGAAGGATTCTATTGCACACACCATTGAATCGCCGCGAGCCTTTGAAGCCGCTTATATGCATAAGCGCGGGGATATATACTACTTTACTTACGTCAATGACTTTGATCCTCCCCCTGGTGAGCCCGGAGCGGCTATCGTGTATATGACAGGAGATAATCCCATAGGACCGTTCACTTTTAGAGGCCCGGTACTGCGCAACCCGGCTATTAACGGACAAAACATCAACAGGCACAACAACAATCATCACGGAATTATAGAATATCAGGGCAATTGGTACATGTTCTACCACGATCGCAGGGTAGCGGACGCCAATAACGCCCCCAGCGTTAATCAACGGAATATCAGCGTGGACTCTCTTGTATACAATGAAGACGGTACGATGAGGGAAGTTATCGTTACCCATGACGGCGTCAGGCAGATCAAAAATTTTGATCCATACAAGGTGATACCAGCGACGACTATCAACAGGCAGTCCGGCATCACGACCGACAGTATCATTGACGAGGGAATGATAGTCAGATCCATTTCCGACAGTGACTGGATCCGCCTCAAAGGCGTTGATTTCGGAGCGGGAGCGGAGGGGGTTACCGTGCGCGCCGCGAGCGGGTCATCGGGCGGGAGCATTGAGTTCAGGACCGGAAGCGCGTCGGGGACTTTGATCGGGACTTGTAACATCACTTCAACGGGCGATTGGGACACGTGGCAGGACTTCGAGTGCGATATCGAAAAAGCGGTCAGCACCGGCGTTCAGGATTTTCTCTACCTGGTATTCAGGGGGGCGGGGGAGCCGTTCAGGTTGAGTTGGTATCAGTTCTACGAAGAAATGGTAGTGTGTGATGATCCGCCGGATGCCACCCCAAATAACTTAGTCGCGGACGGTATTTTCTCTGGTCTCGGTCTCGGTCCAAACTGGACGCTTGCGAACGTGAGCGATGGCGCGGAAGCGTCCGCTGCGGTTAGGTGCAACAAAGCGCAAATTAACATTACGAGCGTAGGCACGGAGTCATATCAGCCGCAGCTCATACAGCAAGGCATAATGCTTGAGCAGGGGAGAACCTACAGGCTTACCTTCAATGCGTCGGCCGCTGAAAACGGGTCGATCGTCGTACAGCTCGAAAGACTGGGCGGGGAGGGCATAGACTGGGGACACCTATACAGCGAGGCGGGATCATTCGATCTGACGAGTAACGAGGGTACGTACACGCTTGATTTCGAAATGACCGACCCGACCGATGAGAACGTTCAGCTCGCTTTTAACTTTGGCGGTTCGGGTTCGGGTGTTACTCAGAACGTTACGATAAGCGACGTCGTGCTCCTGCCCACCGGTACGACATCTGTTCTCGCCAAACAGGCGTCGCGAGCCATTAGCCCGTCTGTCAGTGTAAGGGGCAGGATGTTAAACGTATCGTCGTTTGATAGCAACATGAGTATAAGGGTGATCGATCTCAGAGGCAAGACTGTCGCGAGGTTTAGTACGGCTGACAGCGGGATATATTCGTTGATGGGTATTCCTGATGGCCTGTATTTTGTAGAGTTGCGCGGCGGGGGGGTAAGGCAGACTACGCCGGTTGTTGTGAAGTAGAGATATAGTACGATTGGTAATGATGCAGGTAGGGGCGCGAGTTGTCGCGCTCCTTTTTTATCTTACAAAAATAGCACCACAGAATGCCTGATCCAACAATGGCTGGTGCGATAAGTGATTGGTTAGTGGGTAGTGCGTACAAGTTTAACATGAAAAGATAGCAATCTGTGCACGGAAACAATAAAAAGTCTCACGTAAAATGACCGGTTAGCCCCTACAAAAACTATCTAAAAATGAAAAGGGAGAGGTGAACGGACTGGTCAAATAAAGTTTTTCAGGGTCGGACCAGTCTAAATGCCTTTTGCAGGCTCTAATCGCCATTTTGGATGACTTTTCACCTGTTTTTACCTCCTTAGAGCTCGATGAGTACCCTTTGTATCGCGCTCTAAGACGAAAGTTCCGACCACACCTACCTGCCATGGAATATTAAATAAAAGTAGGGTTTACAGCAAGACGCATTTTTTCCGGACGCTTACAGACAAAACCCTTTCGAAACACCCTCCAGGCCTGTTGGGTTGGGGTAAGGCCATGTATCGTTTGTGTCGTAACGTAAGCCCAGGCCTTTGACACTTGCATTACCACTGGCGCCCATCACCGAGAATGGGTCAAGCCCATCGAACATCCAGCGGCCCAGTCCCATAGTCTGCAATACAAGAAACAAGAAAATAGGGTCGGACCAGTCGAAATGCCTTTTGCAGGCTCCAATCGCCCTTTTAGGTGACTTTTTACCTGTTTCTATCACCTTAGAGCTCGATGGGTACCCTTTGTATCGCACTCTAAGACGAAACTTGGGACAAATTTCAGCTCACTGCCGGAAGCATTTCTATTATTTTCTTCTTTTCCGCATACATTGTAGGTTCAAGAATATTTCGGGCACTCAAACACATCTCACCTCATGAGAAAGGCATCTGCTTATGCCAAGAGCTAACCGAACATATCTTCCCGGCTTAATTTGGCATATAACTCACCGTTGCCATGATCGGCGATATTTGTTGCAGCATACTCCCCAAAAACAGACATGGAAGAAATGGCTTATGGAGTCGAAGCAGAGGTATGGGTTGACGGTTCTGGATTATACCATTACCGACAATCATATTCATTTGCTGGCGTATGATGGCGGAAAAGAGTCTGTGATTGCTCCGAGCATGCAGCTTACCGAGGGCCAGACTGCTCAGCGCTACAATTTAGTTAACAAAAGGACGGGGGCTTTTTGGTCGGACAGGTATCATGCAACGGCAGTTGAAACAGGAGATCACCTGCTGAAATGCTTGTGTTATATCGATTTTAATATGGTGAGGGCAGGTGCAGTGAGTCACCCCAGAGAATGGGCATGGGGAGGGTATTGTGAAATTCAGGGGATTCGGCAACGGTATTGCCTTGTTGATACGGAGCTTTTAGCGTGGCTGGTGGGTGCGGAAAATCCAAAAGATCTTCAGAGGATACACAGTCGGATGATCGATGCACAGTTAAGTAAAGGTGGTTTGAAACGTGATGACTGCTGGACATCCAGTGTTGCTGTTGGGAGCTCTGAATTCGTTCGTTCAATTCACGAGCGACTAAATGAAAGATTGGTGGTGAAAAGCACAACCGATGAGGAAAAAGAGATGAGCCTGGTTAAGGAACTGGAGGCACCCTATTCAGTATTCAAGGAGAAACGTGCTTCGAATCTTTATCGATGGGCCTTGGGAGATGCGCCATTTTAGATTCTTAGAGCTTGATTAGATGCCTTCCCATCGAGCTCTAAGGTCGGGATATTTGGCTAGAAGACAGATGTTTTTGCCCATTTCAGCTCAATTTGGGCAGTTAGGTTGTCCAAATCTGGTCCGACCCCAACCTACGAAACGAGAATCGTGCTTCGAACCTTTATCGATGGTCCTTAGGAGATGCACCATTTTAGATTCTTAGAGCTTTATGAGGTGCCTTCCCATCGAGCTCTAAGACCGGGATATTTGACTAGAAGACAGATGTTTTTGCCCATTTCAGCTCAATTTGGGCAGTTAGGTTGTCCAAATCTGGTCCGACCCCAACTACGAAATGAGAATTGTGCTTCAGAACCTTTATCGATGAATCTTAAGAGATGCACCATTTTAGATTCTTAGAGCTTTATGAGGCGCCTTCCCATCAAGCTCTAAGACCGGGGTATTTGACTAGAAGACAGACGTTTTTGCCCATTGCAGCTCAATTTGGGCAGTTAGGTTGTCCAAATCTGGCCCGACCCCAACTACGGTCCATTATTCGCGAAAATATCGACCCAATGCGCCAAAAGTGCTAGCCACAGCGCCTCAACTAGCACCCACTGCACCCAGATTAGCACCTACTGCGCCCAGATTAGTGAGCAACGACAATCAGCGCCGGGTGAAGTAATTTTGTAAGTGTAATGGAGTTGTACCGATTCTGATAACTATACTTTGAAAGGAGTATGCACAATCTCTGGTGATAAAAGCCTGAAAGATACCGCCCAAAGAATTAGCCCACCTCAGCTTGTTTATAATGTGTATGAACATCTATTTTTAAGAGGCAAGATTGAAAATTGGCATCAAAAGCAGAACTTTGAGGAGCAGCCATGTTATGTGAAACAGTACATACCACACCGGATAACCGAAGAAATAAGAAACGAACAATTGTGGTAATGACAATTACGGCACTCACCATGGTTGCAGAAATCACCGTGGGACTGATATCCGGATCAATGGCGCTTCTCTCAGATGGTATCCACACAGGGACACACACACTGGCTTTTCTATTTACCCTGATTGCCTATGCTTTTGCAGAGCGTCACGGTAAAAACAAAAAGTTCACCTTCGGAACAGGGAAAGTGGGTGTTTTGGCTGGATATACCTCTGCCATAGCACTTATGATAACAGCGGGAATAATGGTGAAAGAGTCTGTTCACCGTCTTATCTCTCCCACCGATATTCAGTTTCGTGACGCTCTTATCGTATCGGTGATCGGGCTTACGATCAATCTTTTCTGTGCCCTGATACTTTCTGATCATCACCATCATAGCCATAATCATGACGACAGCCATGGCCACCACCATCACCATGATCACAATCTGCGTGCAGCTTACCTTCACGTACTAACCGATGCACTTACTTCATTTCTTGCTATCATTGCTCTTCTTGCAGGGATGTTCAGGGGCATGGTATGGCTTGATCCTGCGGTGGGGATTGTGGGTGCAGCTGTTATTCTTCACTGGGCTGTCGGGCTCCTGAAGAGTACGGGAAAAATTCTTCTCGATTATGATGATAATAACTCTCTTATGGATGAAGCAAAGAGAATTTTGCTTGAGGGCGGGGTGGAGCACATCCGGGATCTTCATATCTGGCGGGTATCGCCTGAACAACGGTTCCTTATGGCAACTGTGGAAGGTGATGCTATCGATAAGGAGCCGCTTCTTAAAAGGTTGCGTGAAACCGATGAGTACTGCCATATAACGGTCGATATTATTCATCTTAGGACGAAAGCAGAAGTTGGCAATCTAATTTGAATGACACCATTACTACCCTTTTTTAACCAACAAATAGTTTCGTTGCGGAAAAAATATATAAGTCACAGAAGAACTGCTTTTGAAGAGAAAAATGGGGGCAAAGCATTCCAATGCCCTGCTAAGGGGGGAAGGCGATTTTCGGCTACCCATTTACTCCATTAAAAAGGCATTGACACCATATTTAAAACCAAGTATTTTAGGGTTCGCAAATTAGAATAGGCTAAGCAAATTAGAGAAGGGTATTGAGCCGGCGGGCGCAGTCGGAACAAGTGGTACTACTCCACTACTCCAGGTCGTAGCGGGTCACTACCCCGGAGGTATGATCGGTTGAACGCTGTAAATGCTTTGCCTGTTTTGTACTGGAAAGATCAGGCGCTTAGGGTGTGTTGGTGTTCACAATGATTTAAACTATCTCAACAGCAGTATTCAAAAATAGTATGCTGCGGTCATAAATAGGGGGAGGGTATCATGGAAAGTATCGTGTACAGTTTTTATGCCGGGATTTCAACTGCAGTGGGGGCATTACTGCTTTTTGTGTTTGGAAAACCTAATAAGCAATTCCTTGCCGGTCTTTTGGGATTTGCCGGTGGGATTATGATCGCGATTTCACTCTTTGAACTGTTGCCGGAAGCGTATGAATTTGGTTCTAAGTTAAGCACTGTGATAGGGTTTATTTTTGGTGTAGCACTGATGTTTCTTGTGGATCGGGTATTGCCTCACGCCCATGTGACTACATCTGAAAAACTTGAAGAAGAGAACCCTCAAAACCTAAAACCCATGAAAGACCCGGTGCTAAGGACAGGGTTTTTGGTCCTTTTCGGTATTGCTCTGCATAATCTTCCCGAAGGTCTTGCCATCGGTGCCGGTCTGGAATCAAGCCAGCAACTGGGGTTTATTATCGCCATTGCCATTGCTTTACATAATATCCCTGAAGGGCTTGCTATAGCTGGTCCCCTGAAATCTGGTGGGCTTACGAATATTAAAATATTACTGTTGGTACTTTCTGCCGGGCTTATGACTCCAATTGGAGCAATTATCGGCCACCTCTTTTTTAACATTTCAGATGTGTTTGTAGGTGGTGCGCTGGCCTTCGCTGCAGGAGCAATGGTATACATCGTAAATGATGAGCTGGTTCCCAGTGCAAACAAACTTAACACTCATTTCGCCAATATAGGCATCATGGGTGGTATTATTCTTGGTTTTGTGATTTTCTAATTGTATTAAAGAAAAGCTGAACTGTCTCTGGTGTTACAATGTGCTTGCACCAGAGACACAGTTTAGCCATAACAGTCAGTTGCAGTGTACCTTCAGTAAGAACCTTCCCAATCAATGCATCAGGAAAAACTTTCAACGAAAAATGTAGCCTTAATTGGGGCTATAATGAATTATCGGAAACTTATCCACAGACTCTGCCTTCAGTTGTGCGGCTGAACCGAACAAGCCCTTCAAAAATACGCTGGTTTATGGGGTGTTAACGCTAAAATGTGCAATAAGCGTAGTGAAAATAAACTGCCTTATCCGCTCCACTCCATCTATCAGTTTAGTTATAAAATACTAATTCCCTGTCAATGTACAGACTTAAGCCTGAAAATTTGATTGGAATACTCTTGAACAGCACTTCAACTTACGACGATTGTTTTAGCTGAATGGCTACATTGAACCAGATAAACTGTTGACAAGTATTTGTTTAGAACTGTAGAGCAGAGATGTACAAAACCAGGGGACGATAGTGAAGCGCTATCACATCGATAATGTTTGTTTCTGCTATGATACCACATAAAAAAATGACAGTGGAGGCCCCCCCCTAACAAAACCTCCATGTCAAAGAACACTTAAATGATAGTTGCAAATCTTTACCCTATACTAAATTTGCTGCTACAAACATCTGATGTTTAGTGTAGCTTTTTACTCTTTATTCAACTGGTATCTGGTTAATCCTGTCTGTTGAACAAAATCACAACATAAATCTACACAATTATCTTTTCAAATGCTGGTAAAATTAGCTATATTGGGGATATCGATCTATTTTATGTTGAACATAACTTCAACATAAAATAGATAACCGACTAGTAGGAGATTGTAATTGAGGTATATTACTACTGATGAAAAAGCTATTTGAATATTTCGATTATCAAAAATTCATGCGGGATTTCTACGAAGAAAAAAAGCAGCAAAACCCGTATGTATCATTTCGTTACCTGGGAAGACGAATGGATCTTGATCCCGGTTTTCTCTTAAAGGTCCTGCAGGGAAAACATCATTTGGCCAAACGCTCCATTCCATCAGTTTGTGCTTTTTTTAAGTTCTCAGAGTTGGAAGCACACTATTTTGATGTACTGGTAAGTTATAATAAGGCCAAAACTGCTTCCGATACAAAACTCTATTTTGAAAAACTGATGTCACTGAGGAAGCCTCATGTGAAACCTGTTGAGGAATTTCAGTATGCATTTTACCAAAAGTGGTATCACAGTGCCATACATTCTCTACTTTCTATCTATGAATTCAGGGGTGGGTTTAAAAAGCTGGCATCCATGCTGGTTCCCAAAATAACAGCTAAACAGGCACAGGATTCAATCGATCTATTGACAAAGATCGGTATGGTATATCAGGATGATGATGGGGTCTACCGGTCAACAGATATGTATGTAACCAGTGGTGATCGGTGGAAATCGGTTGCCATTCATAATTTTCAAAAGGAAGCAATTAAGCTTTCAGAGCAGGCGCTTGATCTTCATGCAAAAGAGGTCCGTGATATATCTACGGTTACCGTTGCGCTTTCCATGAAAGATTTGCCTGAGATTCGTGAAAGAATCGATCAGTTTCGTAATTCGATTATGAGTCTTGATAATGAATACCAACCAGACACTGTATTTCAGGTAAATATTCAGGTACTACCGGTAACTGTTCAGCTTGGAGATAAGGAATGAGAATAACAGTTCTACTTGTGGGGGTTCTGTTACCACTTCTCTCATGTAGTCCGGGAGATATTGCCGGAAGCGGCGGCGGTTCTCAGACAACAAATGGTGTGACCGCGAGTGTACTGAACACCGACGGTACACCGGCAGCGGGAAGTATTGTTCGCCTCCGAGGAGCTGAGTATGTAAGCGTACCGGGTGATCATGGCGGAAAACCCGCGGGCAATTTAGATACTTTCACTGATGAGTATGGTCGGTTTTTTATTACAGATATCGACTCAGGGGGCCACGTAATAGAGGTACAATCATCTTCAGCTGCAAATGGCGGTGGTGTACTTATGTTTGATTTTAGCGTGGATGAGATCAATGACACAATTGATCTTGGAACAGATTCGTTGCACCCTGCAGCTTCAGTGATTGGTCATGTTGACAGAAGCCTTTATTCGGGACAGGAGTTGTATGTACAGGTAAGAGGGCTTGAACGTATTACCAAAGTGGATTCAAACGGCTATTTCTCTTTTCATGACCTGCCCTCTGGCAACCTTGATATAAAGGTTATTGAAAGTAGTACATTTAACACTGTGAAAGAGATTGCCAATATCGTAACCGAGCCACAGGATACTTTCTCTGTAATGATTCCAAAGCACTCTACCTATTCTGCTGTACTAAGCATTGATCTGTCTGGTGTTTACATTCCTGCTTCTGCAACAATTACCAATTTCCCCATGCTTGTCAGACTCGATTCTTCCTCTTTCGATTTTTCATCTGCTCATTATCGGGGTGATGATATACGCTTTAGTAACCTGAACGGAACTTCCCTTCCCTATGAAATTGAAGAATGGAACTCAGGTAGCGGTACCGCCGCGATTTGGGTTAGTATCGATACGCTTTATGGAGGTATGAGTAGGCACACGGTTGTTATGAGCTGGGGGGACACTGATGCAATTGGTGAATCAAACGGTGCTGCGGTTTTCGATACTGAGGCTGGATTCGCCGGGGTGTGGCACCTGAACGAAAATCCAGGTTTGGGACCTGATGCCATAAAAGATCGTACTGTAAACGGTTTTCATGGTACCGCTGCAGCTTCTATGACAGAAGAAAACAGGGTTGAAGGGATTGCTGGCTCAGCACTTTCGTTTAACGGAATCAGTGATTCAATCGTGACCGGTTTGCTTTCTCTGGACTCAAGCTACACACTTAGCTGCTGGATCAAAGCTGAGCAGGGACCTTCCCTGAATTGGCGACTGATTATTATGGAACCAGCATATACTCTGTGGTACGATACTGAATGGGGTGGGATCAGAGCTGAGCACTTTGTGGATGATTTTGCGTGGCGGGGTATCTATCAGGATAACTCAGATTCTACTCCAACCTCTCTGGATATGAATGCTTGGTATCATATCGCAGTTACCTATGATCAGGATAAAATTCGTTTGTATGTTAATGGCCAGATTGTTGATTCGACAGAAACAATCGGGATGGATCCGATACACTCCGGAAATCCTCTTTTGTTTGGAGGACGTGTTTATGGCGGGCATACAAATGAATTTTTTAAAGGCATCATGGATGAAATACGCGTAGAAACAGTTGCCCGTTCACCGGAGTGGATAAGGTTGAGCTACAAGAGTCAAAAACCAGGATCAGGTGTTGTACGATTGGGACGGTGAGCAAAATGGCGCGGGTAATTGCCAATAGTCGGGAACTAACGGTAGGGTCAGCGCACCGGTAAGTGGAGAACATCACTGAATATATCTATGACTTAAAGCGGAAACTGGTAAGAACTTCTGTTATCCTAACTCTGGCGGGTACGATCCTTTCCAACACTTTCGATGTAAAAAAAAACTGGTGGATTCTATGTCGTTAAACTGAAATCTGAGTGACAATAATGAATACTGTAAATATAGTACTGACCAGATAACCGACAAAACAGAATCAGGGGGGTGAACCTTACATCCCCTGATTCTTTTCACAACTCTCGTAGGCACTTATAATTTTTCTATTGAGAATTGGACCCTCCAACAAGTGTGATCAGTATAGCCCTGTTCAGCAATAAGACGCTGCTCTGGGCGAAAAAACATTGGTCAATATCAAAAAATACTAAAAAGGACTTTCGTTCCATCTCCCGCCCCATAGAATCTGGTCCCATTTTCCCTAACTGAGGCCACCAGAATAACCCTCATTTTGACAGAATCGTTTCACAAACGTAGTGATTGCTACTATTACCGTTTTAAACCGGATCAACAGATGTTCTTAACATTCAGAAGTGATGCCGATCGGTACGCCAAATCCTCGCTAATAAAAGGGGCAACACATATCATAAAAAAAACTCGCGGTCGCTGCCGCAAAAATACCCCTTACCATTACTAATGATCTATTATATATTTTTAAGTATACTGGTCGTTTTTCTTTAAAACTTACCCTAAGGTTTAGACCAATGCCCGAAAACTCCGTTGCTACCAGCCCGGCTTCAACCGGTACTAATACATCTCTTAATTCACCAACACCTGGGGTACCTAAAAAATTTAGCACTTTCGGTGGGGTTTTTACACCATCTATACTAACCATTCTTGGTGTGATTATGTTTATGAGGGCCGGCTTTGTGGTGGGGCATGCAGGCATATTTACTGCCCTTATGGTGCTTGGGCTTTCCAAGTTGATCAGTATTCTCACCAGTTTCTCCATTTCTGCCATTGCAACTAATACTGATGTAAAGGGTGGGGGGGCTTACTTTCTTATATCCCGCACCCTGGGGCCTGAGTTTGGCGGAACAATCGGCATAACGCTCTTTTTAGCTCAAACGCTCTCTGTGCCTTTTTATATACTTGGTTTCACTGAAGCGCTGGTGCGTACGGCCGATTCGATCCCCTTCATTCCATCACTGCAGCCCTACTTCTTTCATATCACTTCTACTGTTCTTTTGGCCCTTTTTATCGTCACACTTAAGGGAGCGGGCTGGGCAATAAGGGTTCAGTATGTGATTATGGCACTACTGGCGCTCTCTATACTGGCATTTATGGGGGGGGCAGCATTGAACTTTGATGCTGGGCTGTTTCAAGAAAATCTCAGGCCTTTTGAAGGCACGACGTTTTCCTTCTGGGCACTGTTTGCAATCTATTTTCCTGCTGTTACCGGCATAATGGCCGGGGTGAATATGTCTGGGAATCTCAAAAACCCTTCAAGAGCTATCCCTTTAGGCACATTTGCTGCAATAGGAGTTGGGCTGGTTATCTATGCTGCACAGATTCTTCTGACCGGGGGAGCTATAGAAAGGGCTGATCTGATTGATGCACCATATGACAGCCTGGTCTCTGTTGCCCCCTTCTACACCGGATTTTTAGTTACCATCGGTGTTTTTTGTGCCACCCTTTCCAGCGGTTTAGGCTCACTGCTTGGTGCTCCGCGCATACTGCAGTCTCTGGGGCAGGACAGGCTGTTAAAGCCGGCGAACTTTTTTGCAGCCCTTAACAGAGACGGAGAGCCCAGAAGAGCGTTGTGTCTTACCTTCCTCATAAGTGCACTGGTCCTATGGTTTGCCAGAGGTGGAAGTGAAGGCGGGGCATTGAATATGGTGGCTTCCTTAGTTACTATGCTCTTTTTGTGGACCTATGGAATCACCAATCTTGCCGCATTTGTTGAGTCTTTTAGCCGCAATCCCTCTTTTCGGCCCAGGTTTAAGTATTTTCACTGGCTTCCTGCACTTATCGGTGCGGTTGCAAGCTTTGGGGTTTCATTTCTGGTTGATGCGCCCGCGGCCCTGCTGGCTACACTTTTTGTGGTTGGGCTCTTTGTGTACGTGAGGAGATTTGTTCTGGAAGCTTCATTTGGTGATGCAAGACGGGGTTTTTATTATACCCGCACAAAAGATCATCTGTTCACCCTTGCACAGCTTCCGTTGCATTCAAAAAACTGGAGACCAACTATAGTCGTACTTTCCGGCAATCCTAACAGCAGGCTTGCGCTGGTAAAGTATGCAGACTGGCTTGGCAGTGGAAGAGGAATAGTGACTTTGGCAGTGATGAAAGTTGGTCAGTTGCAAAACATGGCTGAAGAGCGAACTATTACTTTGGAATCACTTAAAGAGTTTACCAAAGAGCATAAAATACGGGCATTTCCGGAAGTTTTGGTAACACCGGACTTTGACCTTGGTTTAAACCAGTTTCTCCAATGTACATCCATTGGTCCTGTTAAGCCAAATGTGGTGATGCTTGGATGGCCGGGGGATCCCCAAAGAGCCGTTGGGTTTTCACGTGCTTTAAAAACGGCATCTATTTTGAATATGAGCACAGTGTTATTCTACGATAAAGGCAAACCCTTTATAAAACCACAAAAAAAGGGTCGTATAGACATATGGTGGAGGGGCAAACGTAATGGCTCTCTTATGGTGATACTTGCATATCTGATGACCCTCAATAATGAATGGGCGGGGACGAAAATTAGGATTCTCCGTGTAGTGCAAAATGCTGCAGAAAAAAGCAGCGCCTATGAGGATATGAGATTGTTAATTGATTCGGCACGTATGGATATTGCTATTGAGACGATTCTTTCGGAAAAACCCTTCCCTGAGCTTCTTATTGACTACTCCCGAGATGCTTCGGTAGTGTTTATGGGTTTCAGGACACCTGAGGAGGAAGAGGCCACTCAGTTTATAGCTAAAACAGGGGAGATGCTAAAGGAGCTGCCTGTTACTCTGTTGGTTTGTTCTACAGGAGAAGCGGATTTGCTTTCTTGAGAATGAGGGAGAGAGCCGTGTAAAGCCTTGCATCCACTATGACCAATAATGCGAAGTGCAGTCAGGAAGCCCAATGTAGTCTCCATCAAAACCGCAATGTTTTGCTTGGGTAAGTATTATTTCGACACTTTTTCTTTCGTGACCTCATTTCAGGCCGGAGGATTAAAGTGTTTAAGCAACAGATTTTTTTTAAAGATTACCTATATTTATATATATTGTAAGGGTTGGGGTATTGGGTAAATTAATCGCTTAACTTGCTACTGAAAACAATTAATAAGGTGAGGGACAGAATGTGTAAAAAGAGGTCTTTCAACAAGTTACTTCTTACTGCGGCTTTTAATCTGTTGATTTTTAATTTCATTAAAGCCGATGAGGTAAGTATCGGTGGAACTGTTCTTGATCAATCGGGAAATCCGGTCGTTGGTGCTGAAGTAGAGCTGAATAATTTAGAAATAACCAACATAACCGATGAATCAGGAAGGTTTTTGCTTATGGGGGCTGTTTCTGTTGGGCGCAGTACTTTAAATCAGCGCTCTGCGGTAGGGGCATCACTGAGAGGCTCAGATATACTTATCTCTCTAAAGGAATCATCCCCTGTAACAATCTCGATCTATAATCTCTCGGGGAGAATGGTCTATGATTTCGATCCGGGTACTCTTAATGCAGGTACAAACGTTATCTCTCTTCCATTAGAGCGCTTTGGAACGGGAGTGTACATGATCTCTGTTAACTATCAGGGGCAAAGAGAACTTTTTCGGTACGCTTTATCAAACAATTCCAGAAGCACAAAACCCTCTGTGAATAAAAACGCAACTACTACAGCTGAAGCTTTTCAGGTTACTCAGGAGGTCAATGACACAATCATCGTGTCTGCAGAAGGGTTTGAGACGGCAAGATATCCCATAGATTCCTACACTCTGAGCGGTATCGAAATCATTCTCGAGTCGCAAAACGGAAGCGGAGGCTCAAGGCTTGATAACATTACAAGAAGCTGTGGCGATCTGATGCCTTCACCGGTTAGCGGCGGTCAGAGTGCCTGGGCATCCCGTTACTGGGACTGTTGTAAACCACACTGTTCCTGGGCCGAGAATGTTAGTGATTCCTCAAAGGTGTGCGCTAATTGCAATATCGATGATGAAGAGATAAAGGCCTGGAGAATAATTGGTGATGAATACTGGACTGGAATTGAAGGGTTAAGCAGTGGGTGTGAACCCGGTGGAGAAACATTCACCTGTTATAATCATGCACCGTTTGCAATATGTGACCGACTTGCCTATGGCTTTGCAGCTGTTCCTCCTGGTGATGATGTGTGTGGAAACTGCTACCAGCTGGATTTTGATGGTGGTGCAGAAAATAATGATGTCAAGCCGGCTCACGAAATGGTTAAGGGTAAAACAATGATCGTTATGGCTTCAAACATTGGCCATGATGTTGGCAGTGGGCAGTTTGATATTATGATCCCGGGTGGTGGGGTTGGAGCATTTCCTGCAGGCTGCGCTACTCAGTGGGATGTGGATGTGGAAGACGAAAGCATAGTAGGGGTGAAGTTTGGTGGTTTTACTTCAACATGTCAGAAGGAGCATGGGTGGGATGCCGATCCTGAGGATCTAAAAGAGTGTGTTAGAACAATGTGTGACAACCTCTTTGGCGACGATCCCAATAGAAAATATCTTTGGGAAGGGTGTATATGGTATGTAGACTGGATGCATGCTGTGGACAACCCTACCTTTGTGTATCAGGAAGTTCCATGCCCACCGGAGCTTGAAGCTCTCTACTACAGCTCTTTCCATTAATATCAGCAGTAGTAAGCACAGGGTTTTTTGACGCAAATCCTGTGCTTACATCACTACTACCTTTTTTGGGGCGCAGACCGCAGGTAACAGGAATCATGCTTACCCCAATTGAGCAATTGACCCACTTATCAGACGACCAAATCCCTCAGTGAATTAAGAAACAAGCGGTTGAAGAAATATATGGCGTCCGTTAACAGCACCATATGGCATTAATAATAAAAAAAACACTCCAGCGGCACTAAAGTGTTAATTTAATGGCTACTTTTTTACTCGTTTTGCAGTAGAGAGTCGTTCTATTACAGAGCCTTCAAAATAGTATACCTCTCCAGCTTTCCCCTTTTCCAGGGATGGGTGAAGAACGAAGTCGAGCATTGCGGTGGTAAGAGAGTGGGTATTGAAATTAAAACTTGTCAATCCACCCTGAAGTCCTTCAAAAGAATTATCAAAACCGCACAGAGCAATTCTTTTTTGTGCATACGGTGCTTTATGCTGAATATAATGCATCATCAAAAGGGCGCAAAGGTCATTAGCCCCTATTACTGCCGTAATTGCCTGGTTTTCGACTATCAGATCAAGAGCACTGCTCATAAGCTCTGTTATCATGTTGTCCCGAAGAAGTTCGATGCCATGCAACCTGAAGTTTGTGATACGTTCCCGGAAATTACCTGGCAAATACTTTTCAAGTGCATCGGTATTGAGAAGGTTGTTAAAACTTTGATCGCACATAAGGGAATCGGTTACAGACCATTCACTGGTATGTGTAGTGTTAACAAAGGGGTGTAGTACATAATTGTGTCCCGCTTCAGAAAGGGCCTTTTTGATTCCTCTGAGTCGCATTTGCGACCACACACTTCCGTGAAAAGGTGACACATAAGCTATCTGCGTGTGTCCAACTTGCATAAGGTAATGTGCCATCTGCTCACCTGGTTTTTCTGAGTAGCCGATATTAAAAAACCTTACTCTTCTGTTCCACCTTCGCTTTTCAGAAACTGTATTCTCCATCCATACAGAAATTGGTTTGTTACAGACCGACAAACGAAAAATACACTCTTCACAGTCTTTTATATGCCATGATGAAAGAATGTAGCCAAGAACTGACTCATCTTTTTTAAGATGAGTCACAGATTCACCCGACTGCAGTAAAAATACCGGCTCCCTCTGCCAATCATCATAAACAACCAATTCAATTTCAATACCACACTGTACTGCGCCGGCAGTCAAAAACCGGTAGAAATCCTGTTCGCGGTCGCTTATGGCTTTTGGTACTCCGGGCCTGTTCCCTGCACTAATTACCACAACCCTTGGACGCCAAATTGCTGTTTTGGCCCTTGCTGAATACACCACTCTGTATCCACCACCTTGTGGCTCGATATAGCCAGCTAAGGTCAGTGCCTCAAGAGCTCTGCGCACTGTACCGTAGGATGCACTGTAGGTAGTTTGAAGACTGCGGGTTTGGGGAAGCTGGCTTCCATGTCGGTACTGTGCGCTTCTGATTGCAAGAGCAATACTGTCTCTTATTGCTTCCCATTTGCGGGCGCCTGATGCCTTTTTAGGTGATATCTTCCTTTTACGGTCTTCACGTTCGGATTCCCCCGCCCGTTCAACCCGATACCCCCATCTGGTGTTTAAAGTGCCATTTCGCTCAAATTCCCGTGTGACTTTGCAAACTGTGGAAACCGATACCCCACACTTCTGTGCGATTGCACGCATGGAGGGAAGCTTTATTGCACCACTGTTACACAGCAGTTCTTTGAGATAGGTGCGAACTTTTTGGGCAGAGAAATCTTTCATTCAGTTTTTTTCCTGCAAACAGCGAACAAAAACTATAAAAATGTAACATTTTGCGGATGACTTCAAGCCCCATTTAATGATATCTTTTATCTAAAGCGATTGTTTCTAAAGTTAAAACTTATTTATTGGGGAGGTAATAATGGTGCGATGCTACATCTTTTTTATTGCAGTGATTGGTATCCTGTTTTCTGCTAATGGTCAGGATATGGTACGGGGCGGGGAGCTTTTTTCAAGCGATCAACAACTCTATGGCCGTTATGAAGTCAGAATGAAAACTGCTGAAGGCTCCGGTATCCTCTCGACCTTTTTTACCTTCGAAAATGATAGCTGGATGCCTGAGAGTGGGAACCCCTGGAGAGAGATCGATATCGAGGTGCTTGGAAGATATGACGACCGGTTTCAGACAAACATCATCACCGGCACAGCGGAGAATAGAGATATGACAGAATATTATCCCAGGGTCGATGTAAATCCTCACGATAGTTATAACACCTATGGCATTGAATGGACACCGGATTACATCGCATTTTTCTTTAACGGTGAAGAGGTAAGACGCACCGAACTCGGAGACACGTTAGAGCAGGTAGAGGCGTGCAGGGATATTCCTCAGTCGTATCGTTTCAATATGTGGACCAATGATATTGAAGAATGGGTTGGTGAGTTCGATCCTGCTATTCTTCCCAGGTTTCAGTTCATAAACTGGATTAAATATTACTCCTATGATGAGCAAACAGGCGAGTTTTCTCTTGAATGGGAGGATAATTTTGAAACATTTGATTCTTCCCGTTGGAATAGGGCAACTCATATCATCGAAAACTCCACTCAGTTTGATCCCGAAAACGTAATAAATAAGGATGGGAAACTGATCCTTGCGTTAACAGATAGCGATGGCAATGGCCTCGATAATATAGTGGTGCCCCAGGATGAAGCCGATCAGGGTACACCTGCTAATGGGCAGAATATGGTACGGGGCGGGGAGCTTTTTTCAAGCGATCAACAACTCTATGGCCGTTATGAAGTCAGAATGAAAACTGCTGAAGGCTCCGGTATCCTCTCAACCTTTTTTACCTTCGAAAATGATGGCTGGATGCCTGAGAGCGGAAATCCCTGGAGGGAGATCGATATCGAGGTGCTTGGAAAATATGACGACCGGTTTCAGACAAATATCATCACCGGCACAGCGGAGAATAGAGATAGGTCAGAATATTACCCCAGAGTCGATGTAAATCCTCACGATAGTTATAACACCTATGGCATTGAATGGACACCGGATTACATCGCATTTTTCTTTAACGGTGAAGAGGTAAGACGCACCGAACTCGGAGAACCGTTAGAGCAGGTAGAGGCGTGCAGGGATATTCCTCAGTCGTATCGTTTTAATATGTGGACCAATGATATTGAAGGATGGGTTGGTGAGTTCGATCCTGCTATTCACCAGATTTCAGTTCATAAACTGGATTAAGTATTACTCCTATGATGAGCAAACAGGCGAGTTTTCTCTTGAATGGGAGGATAATTTTGAAACATTTGATTCTTCCCGTTGGAATAGGGCAACTCATGTCATCGAAAACTCTACTCAGTTCGATCCCGAAAACGTAATAAATAAGGATGGGAAACTGATCCTTGCGTTAACAGATAGCGATGGCAACGGCCTCGATAATATAGAGGTACCGCAGGATGAAGACGATCAGGGCACCTCTGTTATAAACAGAGCAGGCAACCGTTCAAAAAGCACCAGTTTTTATACTGTGTCTGTTTTAGGAAACACAATGAACATCAGTACAAATTTTAACGAACAAACTGCACTTAATGTTGATTTACTCGATATCAGAGGAAGAAAAATTACTACTCTTTTGGATCGTAAGATGATAAACGGAGGAGTACAGCGCATTAGCATCGATATGCCTGCACAGTTTCTGGGCAGCAAAGTGTATCTGGCTCGTTTTACAACACCGCAAGAGTCGGTAGTAAAAAGAGTGATAGGGGATCTGTAGAGCCTAAGAGAATGATTACCCGCCTAACGAGTGCTGGTTTTTACCTTACTAGCGGCTTAGAAAACAGATTTGGTGAAAAGAGCAGGGGGATAAAACCCCCTCGCTTTATTCTCTACTCCTCATCTTCATCATCAGAGGGAATCTGATCTTCCAGACATTCAATCACTCTCCTTACTATTCTGGGCGAGAGAGTGATTCGTGCTTCGGCTTCCCAACTTGGCTCAAATTGTACTTCACCAACTTCTCCATGTTCCCGTAAGATACAGGCTGCAAGGAGTTGTTTGGAATTATCCAGTGAAGAGGGGGCAAATTCCTGAAGCCTGTCAGCCGCTCTGTTCACAGCACCCTCTTTTGCCTGGTTTACCGCCTGATCAAGATTGCTGTGACTTGCTGAGCCAACCGCGATTACTTCCGGATAGCTCTGTAAGCGTCTGGTTTGGGGCATTTCACGTACAAATTTCCACTTGTAGTTTGCCTGTAGGCACAAAATCCGTGTATCACTAAGAGTAATATACTGATCTTCATTTCCAGCAGAAGCACCTCTTCTGGTATAACTCCAGGTGCCATCACTGTGAAGCACCACTTCCTCTCCATCTTCAAGGGTAAGACTCATATCTCCTGCAAAAACTGAAAAAAAGAGAGCAAAACATACAACAATTCCACTACCTTTCACGAAATACCTACTCAACATAAACATTCCTTTCGCTTGTTGGAAATAGCTTTGGTATTTAAGGTAATATACGAAAAAAGGGAATTAATGGCATAAAGATTTTGAGAAAAGCTTCGGTGATAACCTGCAGGGAGGCCACCGAACTTAAACCAGCCCTGTGGAAAGGAGGTGATCCTATTAGCGGCGACAAACTAATGGGAGCCTCCGGCATGGTCTGTTAAAGGTAGTAGACCTGTTGGAGACTCCCTTACATTGCGGCTGCAGCCTGAAATAATCAGGCTGCAGCCGTTTTTTTTGCCTGCAGCAGAAACAGCAAAAAAAAATTGACATGGTTTTTGCAGCAAAATATTTTAGGAATTACAGGAGAAAACTATGACTAACTATTTCTACAATGCCGCCTATTTTTACTTTTGGTTTAAGACCTGAAGGGGCTTATGGCGTTGTAGTGTGTTTATACAAAGTGCCGGGCCCCTCTAAAAAAGGGGCCTTTTTTGTTTCAGAGGAAAAAATATGATTACTTATAACTCAAACACCGATACTTCATACAATAAAGATGGCTATTTTTGCAGCTTTTTTTACTTTTGGTATTTTAGACTGCCAATCCGGGGGTTGTGTTGAGGTTATAGTGTAAGCAGATAAACTAACCTTAAGGCCCCCGGGAAACCGGGGGCCTTTTTTATTTAAAGGAGAAAAATATGGAAAACGCGTCATTACCACTGGTTACTCCGGGTGAATTGATGGCTCAGATAACACCATCGGCCACATCTCTTGCCACCATAAAAAAGGGAAGAGCCGATATTGGTGATATTCTTGATGGCAAGGATAATCGGCTGCTTTTAATTGTGGGGCCCTGTTCTGTACATGATCCTGACGGTGTTATCGATTACGCCACACGGCTTAATGACTTACGACTGAAAACCCAGGATCGTTTGATGATTGTGATGCGTCTCTATTTTGAGAAACCACGATCTGTTCTGGGCTGGAAAGGTCTTGTAATGGATCCTGACATGGATGATACATGCGATATAGCAAAGGGGCTAAAGGTTGCACGAAATCTGCTTAATAAGATCACTTCCATGGGGCTTGCCTGTGGTATGGAGATGCTTGATCCAATCATTTATAACTATCTTGGCGATATGTTAAGCTGGGCTGCAATCGGTGCCCGTACATCCGAATCACAAATTCATCGCCAGGCAGCAAGTGGTATGGAGATACCAGTTGGTTTCAAAAACAGTACTGATGGAACCATTGATTCGGCTGTAAGTGCAATAAAATCATCCTCGCATTCCCATTGCTACCCCGGAATCGATACATCAGGGAGGGTCTGTTTTAAACGTACCTCAGGAAATCCTCACGGGCATCTGATTTTGCGGGGCGGGCGGCATGGTTCTAACTACGATCCTCACTTCTGTGCCCGTACCTACGATGCACTGAGAAATGAAAATCTACCAGAATCGGTAATTGTTGATTGCAGTCATATGAACAGCAGAAAAGTACACGATAATCAGTTAGGTGTGTGGAAAGAGGTTTTGAAACGAAGGCATAGCGGGGAAGAAAACCTCAAGGGACTTATGGTTGAGAGTTATTTGCATGAAGGTAATCAGTCTCTGACGGAAAAAGGCAAGCTTAAGTATGGTGTTTCGGTGACTGATCCTTGTGTAGGATGGGAGAAGACGGTGGAGCTTATAGACTGGACGTGTGATCTTTTGAAGGATAGTTTTTTGTAATTGAGCCTTTAAACGGCTTGTCTCCTTTTGGCTTCACCGGTATATGTTTAGGGGTAGAAGCCCTGTATACCCGGGATGTTTTAAGCGGAGTACGTAGCTCATTATGCCAAATACAGGTTCTGTTTCTTCCTGAATTTTTTGCGCTGTACAGTGCTTCGTCTGCATGGAAAATAAGTTCATTAAGAGAAGGGCTGCTTTTATTTAGAAACGATACTCCAAGGCTTATCGAGACAGTAATCCTGTTATTGTGAATGCAAAAAGGGGTAGAGACCACAGTCTGTCGTAGTCTCTCTGCTACTTCTCTGGCTCTCTGTGGCTCGGTTTCGGGTAAAAGGATAATAAATTCCTCCCCACCATAGCGTCCTATTATATCTAAGCTTCTGAAAAGATTTCTGCAGATTTCGGCAATGGATTGAATTACAACATCCCCTGCTGAGTGGCCAAATGTATCGTTTACCAACTTAAAATGATCTATATCAAACATTATTGCAGAGAGGTTATGATCGTAACGAACCGCCCGCTTGACCTCCTGTTTGGCTTTGTCGAAAAAATGACGATGATTATAAAGGCCTGTTAATGAATCGGTTTCTGCCTGATGACGTGCTTTTTCAAGTAGCTGAATGGTTCTTATCGCCATAGCAGCCTGCTGGGCAAACATCTGCATCAGCTCCACATCGGCATCCGAAAATTCTCGTATGGCATTGTTTTCTGTAACCGAGATAACTCCTACCAGTTTTCCTGCGGCTATAAGCGGGACCGCTACAAGCCCGCTCCACTGAGTGAATGGGTACTGTGGCAATCTGCCACTTCCAACACCATGACCATGAAGCACAAGAGGCTTACGACTCTTGCCCACATATCCTAAAACATCACTACCAATCTCAATCTGTTTTCCCGAGCGGTTATCACCTGTGTTAAAAGCAACTTCAATTCGTATCGTATCATCTTTTTTATCTAATAATCCAAGCTCTCCCCCGGTGCCATCAAGAAGCGAAATGGCTCTGGTTAAAATTGCCTTCAGAAGGTTCTTTGAATTGTGCTCTGCTAACATGTCGGTGAGATTCGCTCGTAAGGCATCAAGCTCGGCAGCACGTCGCTCTGCCCGTTTTCGGGCTGTGCGCTCGGCTTCTTTAGAGCGTGTAAGGTTTTTTACCAGCATAGTAAAAGACTTTTGAAAGACTATAAAAAGAGTGATTTTAAAAATCAGAAAAAAGCCGGCTAACCGGGATGAGAATACCAGCAGCCTTACAGTGGTAGGTAATGCTGGTGACAAGGTAAGGGTGACCTCAGAAAGAAAAAAGAAAAGATGGGCTGCTAAAAGGTTTAAAAAGACCTTACGATCGAATAACGCTTTGGCATATAGTACAACAATAAAAGATAATGGAAGCATTATCAAAAAGGGCATATTTGTTACAAATCTGCTTAGTAATGTATTGATCTCAACAAAGTAGATTAAAGCGGTTGAAAGAGAAAGTGTGTAAAAAGCAGGGATTAGAATTAAAGTTGGAACCATTCGTTTTATGGATGCTTTTTTTTGTGTATATAAAAGTGCGGTAAGGAATATGCTGTTTTGAAAACATCTTGCTGCGACCTGAAACACTCCTGAAAGAGAGTGCGGGTCACTGGTGAGGCTGCGTGTGATGCTAAAAAGAGTAAGTGTTCCACTAAGCAGTGCCGAAAACCCCAACGCAAGAAGAAATGACTCCTTTAAGTACGCCCGGGTATTCCACCCCAGTAAAAAAATGGTTAAGCAGAGGGTTACCGTTAACAGCTCCATGGAAAGTAAAATGTTTGTCCCGATAGAGGCAGGGGTTAGGATAACCAAAAATACAAAAAGGATTGGCGGTATATTTTTTATCAGGGATAGGGTCACTGAATAACTCCAAGTTGGTGGCGATGTGAAAACACCCAGCATACGTAGTAATAGGTGCAAAGGAGGTGCCATCGTGAAGAGAGTGTTATGAAGATCCAAAGTAACAGCCGTATACTTTTTAATCCACGGGATATAAAGCGTAACTAATTAGTTTTTCAACGTTGGAGTAGTAATTGATAACTCGAAAACCTTTGCCTGACACCTTTTGAGCGATGGTATCTGGAAATGCTGATACTACGGACCTTGAGACCTTAAGCGCAATAATTACCTGAATAAAAAAAACCTTTATTCCCAATCATTGAATAAATTATACTTCAATACCGATGTATGCTTCACTGAACACTAAGTTTCACTTCTAAAACAGTTGTATCGGGCTTTTTTTCTTTGAGTAATCCGATTTATTCTATAAGGAGTAATTGATGATTGAAAGGTTAGCAGCTCAGTTTAATGCCGGTGGCAATTTTATGTGGATAATTCTTTTTGTGTTGGGCTTTGCTGTGGCGGTAATGATTGAACGGCTGTTCTATCTATATATCTACTGTTATGGCTCGAATATGAACTTTGTAAAAAAAGTAATCGCTGCTATAAAGGGGCAAAAAGTTGAAGATGCAAAGAAGATGGTTGCAGATCGCAGCTCACCGATGCATCGGCTGCTTTATACCGCTGTCGATCAGTATGCTTCCGGGGCGACTCAAACTCAAGTGATGGAAAAAGTTGAACAGTCAGCAATCAGGGAACTACCGCGTCTGCAAAAAAGGATCAATTATCTCTCGCTGGTTGCGAATGTGGCTACACTTCTGGGGTTACTTGGAACGATTATGGGCCTTCAGCTTTCATTCAGCTCCTTAGCCGATGTTGACACTGCACAAAGAGCCTCAATGCTTGCCATGGGCATATCTCAGGCAATGAACACAACCGCTTTTGGTCTCATTGTAGCAGTGCCCTGTATGGTTATGTTTACTTTTCTATCGAATAAACAGCAGGCTCTGGTTAAAAATATCGATGAAGGTATCTCTCATCTCCTTTCTGCTTTAAAGGAGAGTGAGTGATGAGTTTTCTCTCATCATGCAAGACATTCACTCACCCGTCCGAGGCGGCTGATGTGGCCGATGTAGATGTTACTCCGGTGATGAATATGTTTATCATTCTTATTCCGTTTCTTGTGTCTATGGCTGTTTTCACCCAGCTTTCAATACACTCCTTCTCGGTTCCGCCAAACGTATCAGAAGCTTTGCAACAAACTGATGAAAAACCGAAGCTTAGACTTACTGTAGTTCTGGCCGAGCAGTATCTGGCACTTACGGTTGGAGATACAATGCTCGACTCTATTGGTGTGCAACCAGATAAAAGTCATTTTCAAGTACTAAGAGAGTCACTGCTAACCAATAGAAGTGGTCTGGATATTAAAGATGAGGTGGTTGTCGCAGTGCGCGATGCAATCAGATTTCAGGCCATTGTAAAAACAATGGATCTATGCAGAGAAGCCGGTTTTAGTCAGATTGGTGTATCAAGCGCTACAGAAAACCCTCTTGAGGGGATCTAAACTCCATACTCGTTAAGGAGAACTATGAGTGCGTTAAAAAACGTTTCAGCTTACGCAGAAAATAACTCTGGTGTGTTTAAACCTCAGCTAACCTCTCTTGTCGACGTGATGGTTATTCTGCTGGTTTTCCTTATTAAAAGTTTTTCTGTGGAGGGCTCGTTAGTAACTCCCGCTCAAAATGTAAACCTGCCATTGTCCTCTACAGACGAATCTGTCACTCAGATGGAAAGTATTGAGGTTACTACTGATGCAATACTTACCGATGGAGTAGAAATTGTCAGCCATAGTACCTATTTAAATAACGATACTCTCTTTATTGAACCACTCTATAACTGGATCAAATCAGAGTACGCGGAGGTTGATGAAGAGGAAACAAAGAGCATCATGCTTCAGTCGGATAAAGATATTGAATTCAACGTGATAAAAAGGATTATGTACACCTGCAGCAGAGCCGGTATAACCGACTTTACAGTCCTTGTACTAAATGAGGAGTAAGTATTGAAACTCAGCAGTGATGACCTGAAGTCAAAAGATAAACCGGTGATTGTTGATCATCTTTTCACAGCTGTACTCGTGATCGTAATGCTTCTTTTTGCCAAACTTGGACTTTCTTTCAGAGGAATTGAACCCCCCGAACAAAAGAGCAGTCCTGAGCACAGGGAGATAGTTACTCAGTTTATGGTAGAGGAGCAGAAACCTCAGCCACCTCCGGTTGAAGAACAGCCGGTAAAAGAGGAGAAACCAAAAGAGCCGGAGAAAAAAGAGGAGAAACCTCCGGAAATTATTGACCTCACTGAACCTGTGCCCGAAGAGAGTGTTGAGGAAACTGAGCCCCAAAAAGAGAAAGAAAAGGAAGAAACCAGGCCGGTGTATGGGTTAAACAGGGTGTATTCAAAAGGTATAGGTGAAGAGGGATCGATGTCTGATGCCGTGGTGGGGAGGCTTGGCAATACCCTAAACACCGATGTCGTTGACAGTGTAACTGCTACCCCTCAGGACCTTAAAGGAAGAGTTGTCTCTGCGGCAACAGTATCCAAACCGCCACGGTTTAAAAGGCAGGTCAGACCCCGGTACACCAGGGAGATGATTGAAAACGAAGTGGAAGGGGTAATTCGTATACGGGTTTTAGTCGATATAGATGGAAAAGTTAAAGAGGCAACACTTTTAAATGATCTGGGATACGATTCGGGTGAACAGGCTCTTGAAGCCATTAAAAAGTTTGAGTTCCATCCCGCCATAAGAGATGATGAACCGGTTGCCGTTTGGATCATTGTTCCGGTAAGATTTGTTCTTTTAAGCTAATGAGAAACGATACACATAAACAAAACACCCTAACAAATAGGGGAGGTTAGTAATGCTAAGACCTTTGCACGCGTTACTGTTTTTAATGCTTATCACTCCTGTGCAGGTGACTGTAGCAGAACAACCCGGGGAGCAGGCTGTGGAAGTAGAGCTATCGTCTCCTCCCGGGGATACTACGCTGGCATCGCAAGAGGAGAATGAGACTGAGTCGCTGGAGCAAAGTTCGTCGACTAAGCAAGAGCCCGTAGATGCTCACGCGGAGTATGATGAACTGGAGATCGAATTTGACGACGAAATCGAGCTCGATCTTGAGTATGATGCTTCTGAAGAGCAGGTAGAAGAAGCGTTTGGGTTGGAAAAAGAACCTGAACTAATCAATTTCACCGAAGCGCACTACCCTGAAGAGCTACTAAGAGAAGGGGTTGAGGGCACGGTGGTGCTTGAGCTTCTGGTGGATGAAAATGGGGCTGTTGAATCGGTTACTGTGGTGGATGGTGTGCACCCGCAACTGGATAGCTCTGCACTCAAAGCTGCAGTCGATTTTACCTTTTCCCCGGCAATAGCCAATGGTGAACCTGTGGCTGTGATGCTTTATTATGAATACCACTTTTCGCTCCGCGATGTAGCGGTAATGCCTGAAGAGTATGTGAACTTCAGTGGGCGGCTTTTGGAGCGGGGCACAAGAACTCCTATTCCCGATGCATTTGTGGTACTAACGTTTAGTGATTCTCTGGAAGATCCCTCACTCAATGTGCCACTTGAATTCTATATTCAACAGATCGGAGCCATTGAAGGGCAGTATCTTGAGGAGGATCGCTTAGTGACAGTAACCGACTCTAACGGCACATTCAGTTTTCGGTCACTGCCTTCAGTTAGCTTTGAAATATCGATTCCGGTGTCAGGCTACCGGGAATTTTCCCAATCTGAGCAGATTGAACCGGGCGAAGCGATAGAAGCTACCTACTACTTAACCCGTCAATCCTACAGCGATTTTGAGGTCACTGTGTATGGGAGAAGGGAAGAGCAGGAGGTGAGCCGGCGCCAGCTTTCTCTCTCCGAGGTACGGAGATTGCCCGGGTTTGGCGGTGATGCTGTTAAGGTGGTTCAGGCACTCCCTGGTGTGGCCAGACCATCGTATGGTCTTGGAGAGATCGTTGTGCGTGGAGCCCCAACCTGGGATACCCGCTACTATCTGGATGGAGTTCCTATACCGATACTTTATCACCTCAGTGGTAATTCTATCTACAATTCCGATGCACTTGCAGCAGTAGATTTTTATCCCGGTGGGTATGGTACCCGCTATGGCGGTGGTATCGGTGGAGCAATAGAGATTACGGGAAGAAAAGCTAAGACCGATCGCTTCCATGGAGTAGTAGATGTTAGCTCTTTGGATGGAAATTTGTTTGTAGAGGGGCCGGTGAACGAAAGAGTCTCATTTCTAACCTCCATACGAAGAAGTTTCATAGGGTATTTGCTCGATTATGTTTATAAAAACACCGAACAGGATTTACCATTAACCATGGTTCCGCACTACTGGGATTACTTATTAAGAACGGATATAAATATCAATGATAAGAGTGATCTGTTCATTACCGGGTTTGGCTCAAGAGACCATCTGGTTATGATGGTGCCGGATATGGCAGATTTTGGCAGTGATGAAATTGATGAGGCTACCGATCGCTTAGGAGTGCTTTATGAATTCCATATGGGCTTAATTGGATGGGACTATTCAATAACGGAAAACATGAGTAATTCACTAAGATTATCGTTCAAGACCGGGGTAACAGATTTTTCCATATTGGGATTGGTTAAAGTTGAAGAGGATTATCGATGGTTAACCCTAAGAGACGAGTTAAGGCTCAAGTTATCTGATCGTTTTACTACCAACATTGGTGCAGATGTCACTCTCGTCTGGGATGATCTGATCCTTAACATTCCCGATGGAACAGGAGCGTTTCAGAGAGATACTACCGAATGGATGCTTTATGGCGTAGCTGGTATGTACCTCAATACTGAAATACGGCCTCTGGAAAATCTTCTTATAATACCGGGCATGAGATATGATTACTATCCTGAGTTGGATTACCGGGGCGGAATCGTACCTGAGTTTTGGGAATACGGTTTTATGAATAACAATCGGGGTAGATCAGGTGAGCCATCATTTAGGGTAAACGCACGCTATGAAGTGGTTCCTGATCATACGATAAAAGCTGCCGTTGGAACCTATAACCAGAGCCCACAACCAATGGGTCAGGTGATTCATGAAACCTGGGGAGACCCTAACCTCCCGGCTTCCAAGGCAACGCACTATGTTGCTGGTCATGAATGGCAGATTACCGATCTGATACATGCTGATGCACAGGTGTATTACAACAACCAGTGGGATATACCCCGGATGGCCAGAACGGAAGATATCCAGCAGGGACTGGAGAATCAAAAACTATGGATCAGTGATCGAAAAGCACGGATGTATGGCCTTGAGCTTATGTTGCGTCATGATCAGAGTGAACGCTTTTTTGGCTGGCTGGCCTACACGCTTTCAAGAAGCGAGGTTTACGATGACCAGAGGGGCAGATATGTCCGGGGTAGTAAAGATCAGACACACCATTTACAGCTACTTGGATCGTGGACATTACCCAAAGACTGGGGAGTAGGATTTCGCCTGCGCTATGTCACCGGCGAACCATATACCCCCATTATCGGTGCTGAAGAGAGTGAAAACTGGAACTCCTTTATCCCTATCTACGGAGAAGCAACTTCAAAACGCAAGGAACCATTCATAGGCCTGGACCTACGAGCAGATAAAAAGATTGTATTTAGTACGTTTATTATGTCGTACTATTTAGATTTACAGAATATTTCCTGGTTATTCTACAAGCCTGCTGAAGATTATGTCTATAATTATAACTACACTCAGAGGGACGAGATAAGTATGTTCCCTATGTTAGCCGCAGGTGTAAAATTTGAATTCTAAAACCAAAACGAATGATACTAACCCATGGGGGGTTACTATGAAAAAGATATTAGGTGGTGTTGTCTGCTGTATGTTGATTTTGGGGGCATGTGTAGAGTTCCCTTCGCACTATGAGCATGTAATGAAAAGTGATGTCCGGCTTCTTGACTTTATTTATGATCCGGTTGATGCCTCCCCCGGAGATACGGTTCTTTTAACCGCGGTGTTTGCGGGTAAGAGAATCGATGAAAACGATTTGCAGTGGAGTGTATCATATGATGTTGCTGGTAACCCTTATGGTGTTGATTCGGCTTTTGATATTCAACCCCTGCAACAGATCGCTGTGGATCACACTCCTTTTTCTGAAAATACCAGTACAATCGCATTCAAATTTGTCGTTCCGGTGGATATTATCCGTAATAGCACCGGAGTTGCTTCACGATGGGCATCAATGGTTACTCCCGAAATTCTTGCTAAACTTCCAATGGAAACAGAAGATACAGAGAACCTTACGTTAAGTGATGCTATCGATTATATTGAACTGCTTGGTGCTACGATCAATGCCTTACCTGAGGTTGGTGAGCAAATAACATCAGAAAATCCTGAACTGCTCTCTGCTTTCCCGTCATTTCTACAGATGTTTACTACACAGATGCGTATCTATGCTCAGATAAGAGATGGTCACAGAATCAGAAGTGATTTCTCCGTTCGTTACAACAATGCTCTTCGTTCGCTGTCCGGCATACCCATAAATAGAAATCCTGTGATAGATTCTGCAGGAATATATAAAGTGCAGGGTGAAAACAGGCTTAGATATAATCTCTCAGAAGGCCGGTATCAATTCTTTAGAATCAGAAGGGAAGATGATCCTGACTATGATCCCAATGATAAAATTCCTGTAGAAAGCGGCTATACCTATTTTCTGGCAGCTTTCAGCAGTGATTTCGATTCTACCCTTACTCTGGACGGAATCGCCGAAGGGGGCAGGTGGAGTCAGGAACGACATCGTACCCAGTGGTACTCTGAAAAACCCGAAGATGTGCCATCCTCATCCTATGTAAATGTAATTAATATGGGTAATGAGTTAAATGTGATCGAACTGGTTGATCGGGAAGTCCCCGAATCACTTACTATTTGGCTTGAAGTCTACGATTATATGCCAAATGTTATTTTCAGGCCCCAGGGCTCAACATTGGCTGAATATACTATCAATTTCGATTTTGGGGATGAATGACTGATTCAGAGAGTGAAGGATAAAGCGGGAGCCACCAGATCGCAGGATGCTGGTGGCTTGCTGTGTTTAGCGGTTCTGGCTAAAATTGGTAAACAGTGAAAATGGACTCGAAGAGCTTTGGAGCTCAAACATCTTAAGCACAGCGGGTGAATATTTTTCATAGAGTTCTTCAAAACTATTGTAATCAAGTCCCTGTTGGGGAAGTATAAAAAGGCTTACCACTAACCCCGAATCCCCCCCGAAGATTCTAAATATTAGATTGTAGGTGTTGGGACGCTCTAAATCCAGAAGGTGTCTGAGTGCGGAACGATTAAGCTCTTCTTCATCACCAGAAAATATCTTGTGATCAGTACCAACCATCTGACCCAACCTGAAAGTGCTTACAGGCAGCTTCTCTATAGCCTCTTTGTAGGGAAAAGGCTGTTTTTTGCTAAACGCTATGCATACAAAATCATTTATTTGATCCATAAGACTTAAAAATCTGGTGAGAACGATGTGTCTGCCTATCTCATTAGAATATGAGGCCTGGTTCATCATTACAAATTGTGACCATACAAAATTGAGCCACGCTGTTTCACTTCCTGAGGGGAAATGGCAAGCATGCTCACAGGCAAATTGCTCAAGTTCATCAAAGAGAATAGTTTTCTTGATCATTACGCTACATCAACCTTTCTTTCCTGAGAGATTAAAAGGAAATAACAGAAATAGCCTTCCCGACTGTTTGTTGAGAATGATTAGTCTAAAGAGCCCACAAATGTAAGAGAGAAAAATTGAGAAAATGCCAGAAAAGCGCTTAATTTGGGAAAAATTGTTCCTACTCAGTGCTAATATTACATTGTGCCACACAAAAATATTACAAAAAAGTTTGATTTTTTTCAAGTATTTACTTAAAATTACCATAAAATTGGGCATTAAACCACTGAACAAGCAGCTGGTAGTTTGATGATTTTGAGGGAAAACACGTATGGGCAGGGATGATTTGAGGATAATGGAAATAGTGCACCTTCATTTTTATTATTTTTATAGACTATTGAATGATTAAACAAGGAGTGTTAAAACGAATACAATATATCTTGATAATAATGCTACAACGATGGTGGCTCCTGAAGTCCTTGAAGCGATGTTGCCATTCTTTAAAGATAGTTACGGCAACCCCTCCAGTATACATCGCTTTGGAGGTATGGTACGGCGAAGTGTTGAAAGAGCACGAGAGCAAGTTGCTGATCTGTTAGGGGTATCCGCTGAAGAGATACTTTTTACAAGCTGTGGTACAGAGAGCAACAACACTGCCCTTAAGGGTTTTTTCCATAAGCATAGGTCAAACACAAAAATTTATACCAGCGCTGTAGAGCATCCTGCCGTAAGAAACACTGCCCGGTATCTCAAAGAACAGGGCGCAACTCTTCATGAGGTTGGGGTGGATAAACAGGGGATGATCTCCACTCAGTTTTGGGATCAGAACTTTGGCTCCGATACACTGGTTTCGCTCATGTGGGCCAATAACGAAACCGGCGTCATCTTTCCAGTGGAGCAGATCGCACAGAAGGTAAAAAGCAGTGGAGGAGTGTTTCACACAGATGCGGTTCAGGCGGTTGGGAAAGTGCCGCTCGATTTGTCAGATTCAGCAATCGATTTGCTGTCGCTTTCGGGTCATAAAGTGCATGCCCCCAAAGGGGTTGGAGCTCTTTTTGTGCGTAAAGGGATATCGATACCACCCTTTTTGCACGGGGGACATCAGGAATATGGGATGCGTGCCGGAACAGAAAACGTTCCCTATATAGTGGCTTTGGGAAAAGCGTGTGAACTGGCTAAGGCTCATATTGAGGATGAGAATACCAGGGTTCGTGCGCTGCGAGACAGATTGGAATCTGAACTGCTTGCAAAATGCAAGGGTGCAAAGCTAAATGGCGATAAAGACAGCAGATTGCCAAACACCACCAACATCAGTTTTGAGGCTATTGAAGGAGAGGCCATTTTACTGCTGCTGGATGAATATGGTATTGCTGCTTCCTCAGGCTCTGCGTGCACTACCGGTTCTCTTGAACCCTCGCATGTAATGATGGCTATGGGGATACCGTACACCTTTGCTCACAGCTCAACCCGCTTTTCTATCAGTAGGTATACTACCTCAGAAGAGGTAGATACCGTCATCAAGGTAATGCCTCCCATAGTGGAGAAATTACGCAGTCTTTCACCTTTTGTCGAATGATTACAGATACATTATGGATATAAAAGAGCAAATTAAAAGATTAAAAAAAGAGAAGAATGCAGTTATTCTGGCTCACACTTATCAGCCTGGGGATATTCAGGACGCAGCAGATTATGTGGGGGATTCCTACGGGTTGTCGGTTCAGGCGAGTAATACAGACGCAGATGTAATTGTTTTCTGTGGTGTACGGTTTATGGCAGAAACTGCCCATATCCTTAGTCCATCAAAAAAAGTTATTCTTCCGGCAGAAGATGCAGGGTGCCCGATGGCAGATATGATCAATGGTGATGATATTGTAAAGCTAAAAGAAAAGTACCCTGATTACCTGGTGATGTGTTATGTTAACTCCACTTCTGAGATCAAGGCTCACTCTGATGTCTGCTGTACAAGCTCAAATGCGGTGAAAATTGCACAAAAGCTACCTCCCGAAAAAGGAATACTGTTTGTACCTGATCAGCATCTGGGATCGTATATAATGGAACAGCTGGGGCGTGAAATGGTACTGTGGGATGGTTTCTGTCCTACACATGTGCGAATTCAGCCCGAAATGATAAAGCAAGCAAGAGAGCTATACCCTGATGCTTCAATTCTGATACATCCTGAAGCGCCACGTGCCTGCAGAGAACTGTGTGATCAGGTTCTCTCTACCGGACAAATGGTGCAGCATGTAAAAACCTCCGAAACAATGGAATTTGTGATTGCTACGGAACTGGGGTTAATCCATACATTGCAACGTGAACGCCCTGATAAAACGTATCACCCTCTTTTTTCCGGGCTGTTGTGTCCCAATATGAAAAAGGGATCACTTGAGCAGATCGTTTCTGCTCTTGAAGGTACCGGCGGTGAAGTGATCACATTGCCTCAGGAGATCCGTCAGAAAGCAAAATACTCACTGACCTGCATGCTTGAGTTAAGTTAACCATTGCCTCATAAAAAAATGCAGAGCTTAAAGCAGCTCTGCATCCTTTCTTCTGTCTGCCTTACGAGTGTTAATTTTTTAGTACTAATCTCCTGACAGCATTAACCCCTTCTCCTCGTACCGATACAATAAACATTCGTGATCCGGGGGTAAATCTGTTCCAGTTAAGATTGTTAAGGCCGGTTTTGAGTTTCATGTTATCATAATTTAAAAGGCGTCTTCCGTCCAGTGAGTAAATAGATATAGAATAGGTTCCCTCCTGCGGCACAGAGACCTGAAGGGCTCTTGATGTGGCATTTAAACGAAGCGGTGTAACCCTTCTGCTCTTATTGGTGTTGGTTGCAAATGTAGGTATATCCCATTCTACGCCATAGAATATAAGCTCACGTATCTCTATTGATCCCTCTAACTCTGTATCAGAATCTATAACCGGAGAAAAAGAGATGCTTTGTATAGAAGAGAGGTCAAAAGGAGACGGCGTTTCTATTGTTTGAGGTTGGGAAAAACGACCATCCATGACAAATATTGTATCTGTTATCCAGTCCTGGCTTGCGTTAAGTTGTGTTTTGTAAGAGTGTCTGGTGGCAAAAAGATTGTCCTGGTTAAGCCACAGGTGAATATCTGAGGTGCTTTTGTAAGTGATTACAATTTTGCTTAGTCCTTCAAAATAGTCCTCGAAATACGCACCAAGATCGACCCACCTTTCACACTCCTCTGGTGGATGGTCGGCGAGTGTATAATTTACACCGGCAATAAGATCAGTCACTATTGGCTCTTCAGAATCTACTACCGAACCACATTCATCACTTGAAACCTGCCAATCCGCTCTGGTGATTAGATTGCCCGTGCTTACAGTATCCCAATGCGTAAGATTGGTATAAGATGCTCGTATGCCAATATCTGAAGTGCCTATAACGACCTGCGTTGTGGAAAACAAGGGATTGGATACTGTTTCTGAATCACCTGTCCACCCTTTAAATTTCTGACCTGCGGAAGGAGCGTTTGCTGTAATGGTTACAACGGTCCCGGAGTCGTACATCCCACTTCCTGAACCATATTTGACATACAACCTGTATTGCTCGGGCAGTACTTCTTCATGAAGAGGAACAGGGTCTTTGCACCAATCGATGAGATCTTTTGAGGTAACGATTCGAACCTCGGGCTGAGCGAGTGCGTACTCAATAAAGTTTTCGATTACACCTCTCATACTATCAAGGGAAAAGGGAAGCATGTCAGCATAGGCCTGGGTGTAGTACTGGGTGTGAGCTAAAAAGGTCAGTGGGGCTCTGTTATTTTGAAGCCTCAGGTCTAAGTTATATTTCATTAATCCAAGGATATCGTTAGGGGTAAGGCTGTCTCTGAACCACATACCATAATCACCCCCGTTGATTTTGGTGCCGATGCGCTCATGAAGATAGGGATCGATACCGTAAGTGGCACTGATTTCGGGGCAGGTGGGAACGGTATAGGCATAAATAGGGACCTGCCAGAGATCGGGGTAACTTCCAATAGATCGCTCCGGAGAAGAACCGATTATGGTTTCCCAGCCGGGAGAACCGTCTTCCATAGTATAGGGCCAAAAATTATTGGTGCCATCCTGATCAACCTGAAATCCTTCGCGGATTGAACAATCGTACAGAAAACCAAGATCACTTAAAACTCTGAACGTAGTGTCATTGAACCGTAAATGGGGTGCCCGGAATCCGTAAATCTCTGAAGGGTCAATACCAAGTAATCGTGAAAGAACTTGTGTGCAGGTATCAATTTCACGAACCCAGGTATCGTAGCCCATAGTTACTAAACTATCCCCAAAAAAGGTGTGAGTATGGCTATGATTGCCAATGGAGTGACCAAACTCTACTGCTCGTCTGAGCTGCGAGGGTAGATTTGGTCTGCTTTCAACTATACTCGATATGCAATAGAAGGTTGATAATACAGGAGTGCCATCGAATGTCCCCTCATTGCCACTACCTTCAGGGTTGGTTTTGGTTGCTAAAAAGTCCACAATCCATTCCATGCCCTCAGCTGATGTATTGTCATCAAAACCTATTACCACAAACTGTGGAACTTCACCCGCTTGTAATCCCCCGGGAGGGTTTGTTGATGGTGGGTTTGCAAAGACCTGTGTAAAAAAGACAAAAACAGCCAGAGAAACCATTGTTTTAAAAGAGTTCATTGTCACCTCCTTAAAGAGTGTAAAATACAGCACTTCTCTCGTAGAGAGATTTTATCTATAGGCTAAAGAGATTACATCACAGGTTCTGATTGCCCACCGTTTTCTTTTAAAGTAAGAACAGCAGCTACCTGTTTTTTAATTGCAAAAAGAGTACCTGATGTTTTAACGGTTACAATAAACAGAATATGCTGTGGCAGAATGTTTGTAGCTCATTGTACCTTGTTCCGAAATGATTCTAACGATGCATACCTGATACTGTGGCTGCAGATGTTGGTAGAAAAAAAAATGGGTAAACGGAATGGTTCACATCATCCCCTTAAATCTACCCTTCCCGCACCCACTAA